>CALLNG010000159.1 GCA_938005345.1 uncultured Clostridia bacterium | reverse complement strand
ATGTTCCTCTACGGCTTTCATTACCCCTTTTGCCAAGGAGTATCCAAAGCCGGAAAGAGGGACTGTAGCTCCTGCACCAGCAAATTTGACCAATGGTTCATAAACGCCGATGAGCGTTAAAAATACGCCGCCAGTCACATATATCACTAAAATCCTGGCGGGGGTTAATTTGGTTTTGTCAATTAAGATTTGTCCAATAGCGCATAAAATACCGCCAACAACAAAAGCCCAAACATATGTCATAAATATTTCCTCCTTATCCCTTTTGAGCTGCTGTAGAAACAATGCGTACCGCGTGAGCAACACAAGGGATGGTTTCTCCTTGCTTAAGTGAGGTGGGGCTCATGAGGGCGCCCGTTGCTACAAATAATATATGACGCAGCGCGCCGCTGCGCAGCTGATGAATTAGCTTAGAACAAAAAACACTAGCGCTGCAGCCACAACCGCTGCCGCCGGCATGTACATCCTCTTTTTCAAAATCATAAATCATGCAACCGCAGTCATCTGCCACACTGGAAATTTCAAATCCCTGCTGGCTGAGTAAGTCAATATTAAGCTGCCGCCCCACAGTTCCGAGGTCTCCAGTCACAATTAGGTCATAGTCTGATGGAGAATAACCAGTATCACGGAAGTGGGCTGCAATGGTATCTGCGGCAGCAGGCGCCATTGCGGCACCCATATTGTTAACATCGCTGATACCCATGTCTACCACCTTGCCCGTTGTGACATGGGTAATTTGAGGACCGCTGCCCTGTGCAGAAACAATAGCGGCGCCGGAACCAGTTACGGTCCATTGGGCGGTTGGAGTACGCTGGCCGCCGTATTCCAACGGAAAGCGGAATTGTTTTTCAGCAGAACAGAAATGACTGGAGGTGGTGGCGATAACGTGGTCTCCAAATCCGCCGTCAACTAAAAGCGCTGCCAACCCTAATCCCTCTGCCATGGTGGAACAGGCACCATAAATCCCCATAAAAGGAATATCTGTATCACGTACTGCGTAGTGAGCACTGGAGCATTGGTTGAGTAAATCGCCAGCCAATAGGTATTGGATATCAGTGGGAGATAAATTTGCTTTTTGCAACACGCTGAAAATGGCAGTGTTCATAAACTTGCTTTCTGATTTTTCCCAGGAATCTTCCCCAAAAGTATTGTCTTCAATAATTCTGTCAAAATAAGATTGTAGCGGTCCATTTCCCTCCTTTTTTCCAACCACAGAAAAAGTTTCGGTAATCACAGGGGGAGAGGAGAGTTGGGCTGTCTGTTTCCCAATATGTTTTGTAGACATGGATGAACCATCCTTTCTGTTATTTGTCATATGAACTGTTGTGTAACATTAAAAAAAGAAATAATAAATTAAGCCGGCAATGACGGAGGCGATGGTTCCGTAGACAATTACTGGTCCGGCAATGATAAACATTTTTGCACCGACGCCTAGTACGAGGCCTTCGCTTTTATACTCAATAGCCGGTGACGAAACGGCGTTAGCAAAACCGGTAATGGGAACCAACGTACCGGCACCCGCATGTTTGGCAATGCTGTCATAGACGCCGATTGCCGTTAAAAATACACCCAGAAATACCATGGTAATAGCGGTTGCTGCGGCCACTTCATCCAATGTGAGCCCACGGCTTGTATAAAACTGCCGAACTCCTTCCCCGAGTGTGCAGATAAGCCCGCCAATTAAAAAGGCTTTGAGCATATTGACTCCTAGCGGAGAATTCGGAGATTTTTTTTCCGCATAGGATTTATAATCTTGTTTATTCATACCTGTGTCACCTCATGTTTTTGGTTTTTCTTTAGTATGGCATGTTCGCTGAATTTTATGAATGAATAAATAGAAACCTGTTGCGATGGAGAAAAATTGTGATTTGCTACCCGTATTTTTTGCAAAAAGAAAGAAAAAATCATTGAAAAATACCATTGACTATTGAGGGAAAAAAAGGTATAATAAGAGAAGGTTTGATAGTGGCGTTATCTAACCAAAATAATTGTATACAATTTTGTAGCAGGTGCTACACATGATAGAACCTGTGCCTTGACAATCGTCAGGCGGGGTAGGAGAAAGAGGAGGAAAAAATATGGCACAAAAGTTAACAGTTGACGGCAACACTGCCGCTGCGCATGTGGCATATGCGTTTAGCGACGTCAGTGCAATTTATCCCATTACACCGTCATCGCCGATGGCAGAAGTTTGTGACGAATGGACAGCGGCAGGTAGAAAAAATATCTTTGGACAGGTAATGAAGATTGCGGAGATGCAGTCGGAAGCAGGAGCAGCGGGTGCTGTTCATGGTTCATTGGCAGCAGGGGCTTTGACAACGACGTTTACAGCGTCACAAGGTCTGCTTTTGATGATTCCAAATATGTACAAAATTGCTGGGGAATTGATTCCATCTGTATTTCATGTAAGTGCAAGAACGCTGGCGACCCATGCACTGTCCATCTTTGGTGACCATTCTGATGTAATGGCATGCCGTCAGACAGGATTTGCTATGCTGGCATCTGCTTCGGTTCAGGAAGTTATGGATTTGGCAACGGTTGCACACTTGTCTACCTTAAAAGCAAGTGTTCCGTTCCTACATTTCTTTGATGGTTTTAGAACCTCTCATGAAATTCAGAAAATCGAAATGATTGACTATGAAGACTTAAAGAACATGGTAGACATGGAAGATGTGAAAAAATTCCGCGCAAGAGCGATGAATCCGGAACATCCGCACCAGCGAGGAACCGCGCAGAATCCGGACGTATTCTTCCAAAACCGCGAAGCGGCAAACAAATTCTATGATGCCGTGCCGGAAATCGTGGAAACGATGATGGATAAAGTTTACCAGGTTACAGGTAGAAGATACCATCTGTTTGATTATGTGGGAGCGCCTGATGCAGAACGTGTAATTGTTATCATGGGTTCTGGCGCAGATACGACAGAAGAAACAGTAGATTATTTGCTGACAAAAGGCGAAAAAGTTGGCGTACTGAAAGTTCGGCTGTATAGACCATTTTCAGCAGAGCATTTCATGAAAGTACTGCCTAAGACCGTAAAGAAAATCGCGGTTATGGACCGTACAAAAGAGCCGGGCGCAGCTGGCGAACCGCTGTATGAAGATGTGGTTTCTGTTGTGCGTGAAGCTGGTTTGCATGATGTAATAGTAGTCGGTGGAAGATATGGACTATCCTCCAAAGAATTCACGCCGTCTATGATTAAAGCAATCTATGACAATTTGGCACAAGAAGCGCCGCGCAACCATTTCACTGTTGGTATCAATGATGATGTGACCGGTTTGTCTTTGCCGGTGACAGAAATGATTGACACGACACCAGAGGGGACAACGTGCTGTAAATTCTACGGTTTGGGTTCTGACGGTACAGTTGGAGCTAACAAAAACTCCATCAAGATTATTGGGGACCATACCGACATGTATGCGCAGGGATATTTCTCCTATGACTCCAAAAAATCTGGCGGTATCACCATTTCTCACTTAAGATTTGGGAAACAGCCGATTAAAGCACCTTATTTGCTGACGGTTGCAGATTTTGTGGCTTGCCACAACTCTTCTTATGTAACCCGTTACAATGTATTAGATGGTATCAAAGATGGTGGTACGTTCCTGCTGAATTCTCCATGGAGCACAGTAGAGGAACTGGAAAAAGAACTGCCGGCTTCTATGAAAAATACCATTGCGAAAAAACATCTGAAATTCTATAATATCGACGGTGTGAAGTTGGGTCAGGAAATTGGACTGGGCAACCGGATTAACATGATTATGATGGCTGCATTCTTCAAATTGGCGGCAATTATCCCAGAAAGCGATGCAGTGGAATACATGAAAAAGGCAATCGTAAAATCCTATGGGAAAAAGGGTGAAAAGGTTGTCAACATGAACTATGCTGCCGTAGACGCTGGAATCGGCGGCTTTACACAAATTAACTATCCGGATTCCTGGGCAACCACAACGGAAGGGGCGGAGCCGGTACATGTACCTGCAACAGACTACTTCAACGATGTGGTAAAACCAATTTTGGCGCAGGAAGGGGATTCTCTGCCGGTAAGTGCATTTACGCCAGATGGCGTTGTCCCGAATGGAACCACGCAATATGAAAAACGTGGTATTGCAATCAATGTACCGCAGTGGATTCCGGAAAATTGTATTCAGTGTAACCAGTGTTCGTTTGTATGTCCTCATGCTTGTATCCGCCCAGTTTTGGTTGCAGCTGATAAGAGCGACAAACCGGCAAACTTTGTGACGAAGAAAGCAGTTGGTAAAGCGCTGGAGGGCTATGAATACAGAATTCAGGTTAGCCCGCTTGATTGTACTGGCTGCGGTAACTGTGCAGATATTTGCCCGGCGAAGACAAAAGCATTGGAAATGAAACCGTTTGCGCAAGAAAAAGAAGTGCAGGAAGAAAACTGGGAATATGCGATGAGTCTGCCTAAAGCGGATGTTGCAATCAATAAAAAGATGGTAAAAGACAGCCAGTTCTGCCAGCCGCTGTTTGAGTTCTCCGGTGCATGTGCAGGATGCGGGGAAACACCATATGTAAAACTAGTTACACAGTTGTTTGGAGACCGCATGATGGTTGCAAATGCAACAGGATGTTCTTCTATCTATGGCGGTAGCTCCCCGACAAATCCGTATACAGTAAATAAAGACGGACATGGTCCGGCATGGGCAAACTCTCTGTTTGAAGACAATGCGGAATTCGGTTATGGATTCCATCTGGCAATGGAACAGAGAAGAAATCATGTAGTGGATTTGGCAAATGCATTTTTGGCAAATCCGTGCTGTGATGAAATGGCGGGATTGGTTAAAGAATGGTTGGATAACAAAGACGATGGTGATGCTTCTAAAGCGGCTGCTGATAAGTTGAAAGCGGCACTGCCGGCAGCTTTGGAAAAAGCAACAGGCGAAGCCAAAGAACTGCTTGCAGAAATCAATGAAAACGCAGATTTGCTGACCAAGAAGTCCATCTGGATTTTCGGTGGTGACGGCTGGGCATATGACATTGGGTATGGTGGATTAGACCACGTAATTGCAAGCGGCCAGGATGTGAACATCCTAGTATTGGATACAGAAGTATATTCCAATACAGGTGGACAGTCCTCCAAATCGACCCGTACTGGTGCAGTTGCAAAATTTGCGGCAGCTGGAAAACGGGTGAAGAAAAAAGATTTGGGTGCAATTGCAATGACATATGGATATGTTTATGTGGCAAGTGTTTCCATGGGCGCAGATAAGAACCAGCTCATTAAGGCAATGGTAGAAGCAGAAAGCTATCATGGCCCATCGTTGATTATTGCGTATGCACCGTGTATTAATCACGGTTTGTCCAAAGGTATGGGTAAGACACAACAGGAAATGAAATTGGCAGTGGAATGTGGTTACTGGCCGCTGTATAGATATAATCCGCAGTTAGCAGAAGAAGGTAAGAATCCGTTCTCCTTGGATTCCAAGGCGCCGACAGGCAACATGCAGGAA
>CALLNG010000158.1 GCA_938005345.1 uncultured Clostridia bacterium | reverse complement strand
GCTTCTACCGTGTCGACAAGGGCCGCAGCCGCAAGGTGGGCGGGACCGGTCTGGGCCTGTCCATTGTCAAACACATTGTCAGCCTGTACCAGGGGACCATTCATGTGGATTCCTGGCCAGGTGTCGGTTCTGTGTTTACCGTTCGCCTGCGGGCACTGCCCCCAAAAACGGTTGACAGGCCGAATAGGAATACATATAATAAATAAGGAATGAATGGAAAGCTTGGAATTGGAGAGGGGAGGGAACAATATGCCGTCATTTTGGCCTGGGAAAAAGAAGCCTTATCATACGTGGCTGGTTTCCTATGTTGCGTTTGTGTTGCTATTTGTTTTGTTTGCGTTTATTATGACTATGACGGCGAAAGGGATTGTTCAGGATGCGGTCACCAAAGCAAATGTTGAATCCTTTTCCACCATGAACACCATTGTACATACATTAAAAAATGATTTGGACAGCCTGGGCATGCGTATTTCCCTGGATGGCGAAATTACCGCAATATTAGAGGGGGTCACACCAGAAAACCGGACATGGAGGTACCGGGAAATCCGGGAGAATTTAAAAAATGTTGCTGCAAACTACCGGGATTTGGAACAGATTGCTATTTATGATTTGTCACAGAGCATGTTGATTGACTATGACGGCGCCAACCATATGGACCAGGAATACCAAAACTATCTGCCTGCCGGCGCGCTGCCGCAAGATGCGGATTATAGCCAGTGGCAGGAATTTATGCAGCAAAACCAGGTGCAGCAGCTCTATAAACTGTATGAGGGCGACTTGCTGTATTTGCAGTCGCTGCCTATGGGAGAGAAGAAACCGGAAGCCGTCTTGGTGTGCCGGGTGAGCGCTGGAGAACTGGAGCGCAAATTCCCGGAAGTAAACTGGGGTGAAAAACGGGAAATGCTGCTGATGGACGGCGAAAAAAACGTGGTGTATGAATCGCAGCCACCCTTGCTGAACGAAAATTCGCGGGAGAACCTTCGGCAAAAAGAATCTGGTATTCATACGCTGCGGCAAGACGGGAAAAAGATTGTTGCCTATGTATCAGAAACAGAAGCCAATTTAATTTGTGTCTATGCGCTGCCTGCCAGCGATTTTTGGCTTGGTTTAAACGCCTTTTTAGGCCTCATGGTCTTGCTGGGACTATTGCTTGGCATTTTGGGCGTACTGTTGGCTAATATTTTCGCCAAACGGCAATATACGCCGGTGGAAAACATTTTGAAACTGATTTCTTCCGGTGCGCCGGCTGCCGCGCCGCGCGCCAATGAATTTGATTATATTCAAACGACGCTGAAAGGGATTTTAAAAAGCGCCAAAGAAAACGAGCGGTTTAAAACAAAGTATCAAAATATATCCTTCCGTAGTGCTTTTGTAAAATATTTGCGGGAAGGCGGCACAAAAGCGGAAGAGCTATTGGGCCAATATAGCATTTCGTTTCAATATCCATATTATATGGCGGCGCTGCTGTCCATCAATGATTTCAGCGACTATTTTGGCACGATTGATTTTGAAAACGAAAATGAGCAGGAATTGATGGAACTGGCGATTACCAATGTATTTGATGAAATGCTGGGTGAGACGTACCATACGCTGGACGTGCGGCTGGATGAAAATATGCTGTTTTGTATTGTAGCATCGCAGCAGAAGGATATGGCAGACGCGAGAAAATGCATTGTGCAGGCGCAGGAATTTACGCGCGACCGCGTGGGCATTTATTATTCCGTGCTGCTGAGTGAACCTTTTGAATCTCTGTCGCAGCTGCGGCAGGCCTATTCCCAGACGCTGGATTTATATACCTGGCACCACAGCGGAGAACAGGATATCCTAGCGTATGAAGAGGTGGATTGGGGAGAAGGACGCTATGATTTTTCTGTGGAAATGGAAAAGCAGCTGCTGGATAGTGTGCGCCGCGGCAAGCAGGGAGAGGCAGTAGCGCTGCTGGAACAAATTTTTCGTCAGCCACAGCTACAGCCAGGCGGCGCGTCCAACCTTAAATTTATGAAATATGACATGATAAGTGCATTTATGAAAATGCTGCGCAGCGATACAGTGAACCATACAATTTCCGCAGATACGGAATTGCAGAAGCTAGAAAATTGTATGACACTGGAGGAACTGTACCAAAAGTCCCTGGCATTGGCTAAATCGCTTTGCCAGGTGCAGCAGACCATTCAGCAATCGAAAGAACTGACGCTGGGCGAAAAAGTGATGCACTATGTGCGGGAGAATTTTTCCAATATGGATTTAAATGTCAACAAATTAGGGGATGTGTTCCATTTGTCCTCCAGCTATCTATCCAAAACGTTCAAACAACAGACGGGGGAAATATTGCGGGACTACATTATGAACATCCGGCTAAAACATGCGGAGATGTTGCTGCATTCTGATTTGAAATTGGAAGAAATTGCCCGCCAGTCTGGCTTTATTGACGCTGGGACTTTCATTCGCGCATTCAAAAAACACTATGGCACCACTCCGGGAAAATACCGGGAGCAGCTGTAGGCACCAAAAATAGACAGGCCCTGTGCCGCTTGCCGCGGTATGGGGTATTTTTTTGCTTCGATCTCAAAAATAGGCAATTTGCAAAATAGAGCATCCGGAAAAAATAAAGAAATGTACGGTTTTTCTAGAAAAAGTATCAAATTTTGATGGGAATAAGAGGAATGTTTGATAGAAAAAACCGTAAATTGCATATCGCTTCTGAAAATTGCATATTGCTTTTGAATCAAAAACTATGCTAAAATGAACCCGCAATGGAAAACAGTATAGTATCCGCTGCGCGTTTCATGCGAAGCGGTGGACAGAGACAAAATAAATCCTGCCCGGTCGTTTGGCAGGGAACAGAAACCGGATTCCATGCAAAATGAAAAGATGAGCAGATTTTAGTAGAGAAAGGGGAAACAATTATGAAAGCAAAAAGAGTGCTGTGCGGCGCATTGGCGCTGACGTTAGCTGCGGGCTTGCTGGCAGGCTGCGGCAAAGAACAGACGGCGCAGGTGGATGTGAATTCTTTGGAAGTGCTGAATGAAAATACACTGCCTATCACAGAAAAACCATTGACCTTGACTATCTGGATGGAAAACAAATCGCAGGGATATGTAAAAAACTATTCCGACATGTTGGCCTTTCAGGAACTAGAAAAACGGACGGGAATCAAACTGGATTTCTCGCATCCGACCGGCGCGGCAAAAGAACAGCTTAACATTGTGCTGGCGTCCAACGATTATCCGGACATCATCTACAGCGCGTGGATGGACACTGGAATGAAACAGCTGCAAAACGGCGTATGCCTGGATTTGGCTCCGTACATAGAGAAACTGGCACCCAACCTACGCAAAGTATTTGAAGAAAAACCAGAAATGAAAGAACAGCTGTTGATGGTGAACGGGGAAATTCTTATGTTCCCAAAACTGGTGGACGACCAGAAATTCCTTTGCTATGACGGGTATTTTATACGCCAGGACTGGCTGGACAAAGTGGGCGAAGACGTGCCGACCACCATTGATGAATGGTATACGGTGCTGACCAAATTCCGTGATACGGACTTAAACGGTAACGGACAGCAAGATGAAGTGCCGTTTAGCAGCTTGAACTGGATGTTCAAGGAAGCCTTTACAAGTGCGTACGGCTTTAGCAAATACGACTACTACTATGATGCAGAAGCTGGTAAAGTAACGCATTCTGCGCTGAGCCCGAATTTCAAAGAATATCTGACCACCATGAACAAATGGTACACGGAAAAGCTCATCAATGAAAATTTCCTGAATACCAATAGCAAAGAGTTGGATTCTCTGGTTCTTAACGACCAGGCGGGTGCGTTTTATATTGACAACAACAACTCCATGCCTAAATATATGCAGCTCAATGAAAATGTAAAACTGGTGGCGGCGCCTTATCCGACGTGGAACGGCGGGAAAAACTACTATCCGAACAACGCCATCATTCAAACTATGCGCGGTGATGGTGCAATGATAACCAAGTCTTGTAAAAACGTGGTGGAAGCGGTCCGTTATTTTGACTATCTGTACAGCGATGAAGCTTCTGATTTGATGAACTGGGGCTTTGAAGGCGAAACCTACACGGTAAACGAAGACGGTACCAAACAGTTCACCGATTTGATTTTGAACAATCCGGAAGGAAAAACGCCGTATGAAGCAATTTGTAAATACATGACTAACACCGGGTTCAGCGGCATCATTCAATATGCAGCAGCGCAGGGTCTGGAATCCAATTTGCCAGACAATTTGAAACAAGTGAAGGAAGAGTCTGTTCAATATGCATTGGATGCAGACAAATCCCACTTGCTGCCGGCGCTGAAATATACGGTAGAAGAAGTCGACCAGAAATCCAGTAAGGATTCCGATATTGAATCTTATGTGAGTGAGATGACGGGTAAATTCATTATTGGTACAGAGCCGCTGAGCAATTTCGACCAATTTATTGAGACACTAAAAAGCATGGGTATCGAAGAAGTTATCAAAATCCGCCAGGATGCGTATGACAGACAGATGAACCAATAGGAACTGGTACTGATTCGAGCCTATATGCATCTGTATATAGGCTCGAAGTCTGTAACAGCACAAATAAAAGCGGCACGCTGGCGCTTTTGGAAAGCGGAGCCCCAGCAGGGATTTTACCAGGGTATCTCGGGCATTATCTCCATGGGAGATCCGGTCTGGAAGCCTCTTGCCGCAAAAAATGTAAGAGAAGGAGTGAAGTTGCATGGAAATTAGAACACAAAGCGGCAGCGCCGCACTGTTGGAAAAACGCGGATTTGCTGGCTGGCGTGACAAGGTAGCGCGGGACATGCGGAAAAACTGGGCAACCTATTTGCTGGCTATCCCGGGGCTGTTGTTTTATATCATTTTTATGTACGGGCCCATGTACGGCATTATCATCGCATTCAAGGATTATTCACCGGCTGGCGGAATTTTAGGAAGCCAATGGGTGGGACTGGAACAATTTATAGAATTTTTCACGAGCCCTACGTTTAACCGCATCTTTTTTAACACCATTATTTTAAACGTACTGCTGATTATCTTTACATTTCCAACGCCCATTATTTTGGCGCTGATGCTCAACGAAGTGCGCTGCATGTGGTTTAAGAAAACGGTTCAGACCATCACTTATCTGCCGCACTTTATTTCTCTCGTAGTTATCTGTGGTATGATTGTAGATTTTACCAACAACCGCGGGTTTATTACGGAATTTGTAAATTTAGTGACGGGTGCCGACCATGGCAACCTGCTGCAAGACCCTAGTATGTTTAGGCCTATTTATGTCATTTCAGATATTTGGCAAAAAATAGGATGGGATAGTATTATTTATCTGGCTGCGATGGCAGGACTAGATATGGAACTATACGAAGCGGCGGAAATTGACGGTGCGGGGAAATGGCGCCAGCTTTTTGCCGTCACGCTGCCGGGAATAGCGTCTACGATTGTGATTATGCTGATTCTGCGTATCGGAAGCATCATGAGCTTGGGCGCGGACAAAGTCATTTTGCTGTACAATCCGGTTACCTATGACACAGCGGACATTATTTCATCCTATATCTATCGCAAAGGGTTAATTGATTCTGATTATAGTTTTTCGGCAGCAGTTGGGTTATTCAACTCTGCGATTAACTGTGTACTGGTATATGCTGCAAACTACTTTAGCCGCAAATTCAGCGACAACAGCTTGTGGTAAGAAAGGAGGAAAAAGAATATGATTAGACGGACGCTTGGACAGCGCACCTTTACTGTGATTAATACGGCGGCTTTGACACTGCTGGCTTTGGTTACCTTGTATCCGCTTTTATATGTGGTATTCGCCTCCTTCTCGAACCCCACGGAGTTTGCGAAACATACCGGGATTTTGCTGTGGCCGACCGGCTACTCGCTGGAGGCTTATAAAGTGGTGCTGGAAAAGCCGGAAATTTGGACGGGCTATGGAAACACGCTCTTTTATGTAATAGTAGGAACCGTAGTGAACATGGCGTTTACTATTTCTTTGGCCTATGTGGTTTCCCGCCCAGGATTATATTGGAATAAAATCATTATGCTGCTCATTATTTTCACTATGTATTTCCAGGGAGGACTGATTCCGACCTACTTGCTGGTAAACAACATGGGATTGGTGGATACCCGCTGGGCGCCAATTTTACCAACGGCAATTAGCACCTTTAACTTGATTATTTTGCGTACAGGATTTGCCGGCGTGCCGGTCAGTTTGGAGGAGGCAGCGAAAATAGACGGAGCGAGCCCCTTCCGCATCATGGTTAAGATTATTTTTCCGCTGGCTATGCCAACCATTGCCGTTATCATTTTGTACTATGCCGTACAGCACTGGAATTCTTGGTTCCAGGAAATGATATATCTGCGCGACCAGGATTTGTACCCGCTGCAGCTTTACTTGCGCCAAATTCTGATTGACAACCAGCAGGACGATATGGTGATGGCGACCAGAACCGCGGATCAGCAGGCATTGAGCGAAATTATCAAATATTCCACTATCATGGTCTCCACAGTTCCAATTTTGCTTGTGTATCCATTCCTGCAAAAATATTTCACCAAGGGCGTTATGATTGGTGCAGTGAAAGGATAATATATACGCCAATGGCGGTAGTACTGCCGAGAAACAAGGAATAAAAGGGCAGGTCTGTATTGGCCTGCCCTTTTGAATTTTTTTTGGAAAGTGCAACGGGAACCCTTTTCTTTTTAGAGGGAATCGTGTATAATGGATAAGAATATTGCTTAGTTAAAGCGAAAACAGGCAAACATCAGGAGGAATCATGTATGGAGCAACATGGAATTCGCTATGAACGAACGAAAGTACACTGGACAGAAGCGCTGCCAATCGGAAACGGGACCTTTGGTGTTATGGCTTATTTAGAGCGGCAGCACCTGTGCCTGGCAATGAACCATTATGACGTATATTACAGCGGACATCCAGAGTATAGCCGCACTGCACAGCGGCAAACGGCGCATTTTCACGCGCCAGGTGGCAGCACAAAACAAGAATATGTGCAACGGGCGGAGAAAGCGCTGCAAAAAGAAAGCGTACTGGAGGCTTATCAAAAGGTGCTGTATCCGCCAAAGGAAGGGCAACGCGTACATGTTGCCCAGGGGACTGCACTTCCAGCAGTGGGAAATTTACAAATCCGTTTTGCACCGCAGACACAGGAGTGGGAACCGGAAATGCAGCTATCGGTGGAACAGGCGGAGGTATCTTACCGGTTGGGCCATGGGACGCAGGCGGTGTCCGCTGTTGTCAAAATATTGCAGGGGACCGACACCTTGCTTTGCCAGGTTGAGCAGACGCAGAAAGGGTTAGCACAGCAAATCGTGTTGGAAGTGCCGCAAGGCCGGCAGATGCGCGACATGCATCCAAAGCTATTACAACAGGAAGGCAGCGAGTTCTCCGTCTCGCAGTCCTTTGGCTGGGAGGAGGCGCCGGAGGACGAACCGTTTCGCTTTTGTGCCTCTGTGCACCTACTGCATGCGGTAGGAAAAGCAGAGCAGCAGGATAGACGTATTGTCATCAATCTGGAGCAGGCAGAAGAAAAGTTTGCCGTGCTGGTGAGCGTGGCAACAGAGCTGGAAAGTGCGGCCTGTGAAACGTGCGCAGAAGAAAAAGGGCGGCGGGATGCGCAGCAGCTGCAAGCCTTGCTGGAGGGAGAGCATGATATGATTGCAAACATGGCAAATA
>CALLNG010000157.1 GCA_938005345.1 uncultured Clostridia bacterium | reverse complement strand
ATCGGCCGTATTTTGGGTAAGAACGTTAATACAGTGTATACGCTTCTTTCCCGTGCCAAGCAAATGCTCAGAGTGAAGCTGGGAGGTGATTGGACATGAAAGATACATTTAGGGAAATTTTCGGCCAAGTACAGGCTGAGGAAGATTTGAAAGACAAAACCAGAATGTTTCTTGCACGAAAAACGAAGGGATATACAACACGCCCTATCCGTTATCAGCGCCTTATCACGGTTGCGGCATGTATTGTATTTTTATGGTTTGGTGGATCCTGGCTTTACCTTACCCCTACAGCGCAAATCAGCGTCGACATAAACCCTTCCCTAGAATTGGGAATCAACCGTTTTGATAAGGTCATATCCGTAAACGGCTATAACGATGATGGGGAAGCATGGGAAAATTCACTGAATCTAAAGTTCTTAAAGTACACCGATGCATTGGAGAAAATACGGAACAATGAAAATACAGTGTCACTATTATCTGCGGATGAGGTCATGACAATCACTGTTGTAGGGCCGGAAAGCACACAATCTTCTAGAATTTTGTGGGGTATTACCTCCTGTATGTCAGGACAAAAAAATACGTACTGTTATTTTGCATCTTCACAAGAGGTTGCACAGGCACATGAAATGGGGCTTTCTTATGGAAAGTACAGGGCTTTTTTGCAATTGCAGGGTCTTGACCCTAACATGACGCCAGAGAAAGTGCAAGGAATGACCATGAGAGAGATTCGGGATTTGATAGATTCCTTATCTGCTGATTCTGAAAATCAAATGCCGGCAGATTCGTCTAGAGAAAATGGATATCACGGGAACGGCAATGGCATTAGGCGGGGACAAGAAAAAAGAAAACGAAGTGGGGCGCTACAGGCGGATACGGAGTAGTTGAATCATTTAAACGTCAGCAAATTCCCCTCTACTCAGAGAATAAAGAGGCGGCATGTTTTCCTTGGATAACATGCCGCTATTTGTTGCTAGTAGTCAGTGCGTTAATGTGCAGAGAGGTTCGGACAGATTGCGATAGAGTCAGTAATGAAAGAAAAGAATAAAACGGAGTATTTCTATGGAAACAAACAGGGTAATGTAGACAAATACAGATAACAAAAAACCGATATAATAGTTACTTTAAGAAAACATAAAAATTAATAGAAAAAAAGGGAACTTTTCCAAAAGTCGGGGAGTCTATACTCATATATGGCAGAACTGGGTGCCTGAAGAAGGAGTTGGCATTTTACACAAAATACGCCAAGTAAGCTCTAGAAAAACATGTAAAATAAAACACAAAATATCGAAAGGGGGTTGAACGTTTCCTTTGAGTATGGTACACTATTGATATGAGGCGGAAATTTATGAAAACTGAGGAGGCATTTGTAATGAACAAAGCAAGAAAACTATGTGCGTTTCTGCTGTCTGTTGCAATGGTGCTGACCATGGGCCTGGCATCGTTTGCAGAGAACCCGGAGGATCAAACCCCTGTGACGACAACAGAAGAGTTGCAGACCCCTGTGACAACGACAGAGAATGAGACAGGAACAACGCCGGAAGAAGAACCGGAGGAAGAGGAAGAAGAACAGCCACAAACATCGGTTTTGCCTATCAATATGGATTTCAGTGATGCGGCGGATTTGGAAGGTTGGGTTGACAGCAGATACAACCCTGCTAAATTTGAAGTTGCGGATGGGAAATTGAACATTACTGTGGATGGAACAGGTTCCCAAGAGGAAAGGGAGAAAGTCAACAGCACTTATAGTGGTACATTTTATGCTACCCAAGGGAAAGAATTCCCAGTAAATGCTGAAACAATGCGTTGGGAAATCAGTGCAAAAGTTGAAATCACAGAAGATATGCTGACTTCTACAACCCCTGTCAGAACTGATTTGTGGGCATCTATCAATGATGGTGAAGGTAATGTTTCTGATTATCCCGTTATGGGATTTAAACGGGGTGAGAATAATACAGGAGACAGTGATCCACAAGATATTGGAAAAAACGACCCCGCAGCATTTCAAAATGTTTGGCGTTACTGGAAGAGCGAGAATCCGGGTACTTGGACAGTTTCCGACAAAACGGTAGAAGCAGGAACCCATACCTTAAAAATGGTAGGTGTTGGCCAGTCCTTGATGTATTTTGTAGACGAGGAACTCATTGGCAGCACGAAAATGAGTGCTTGCAACGGAATCCAAAATGTCATGATTCAGAGTTATAACTTTGGTACGGATGAAACCTATGAGGGATATTCTGTTTTGTGGGATGACCTGTCTGTAACAGAAGTTGAAAACATTGTCGTGGGTGAAAACTGTGCGACCGTTGAAGACGCTGTAAAAGCGGCAAAAGAAGGCGAAAAAATCCTGGTTATGCCAGGCAATTACAATGTCCAAAAGGACGATGAAACGTTAGTTGAAGGACAGGCGGGCTGGTATTTGCCTATTACCAAATCCATTTCTCTAATTGGTGTGGATGAAAACAAAAATGAAATTACGGATGCGAGCCAGGTAGCGGCTAACATCTATTCTACGCAGTATACCAAAAATGGCGCGCTTGCAAGCCAAGACCTCATTTCTGTATTTGCAGACAATGTAACGATTCAAGGGCTTGGCATCATGACAAAACTGGATATTAATAAATCGTTGACCATCAACAATGCAAATAATGTGACGATCCAATATTGTAAGTTCTCGCCAATTTCGAAAGAACTCTTCCCGGCAGAGGGGGTTGCAGCTGATGGTGGAAGTACCATTACCTATGCTGACATTGAAAACGATGGCGGAGCATTGTATTTTGCAGGAAATTCCACAGAATCTACTGTATCGAACAATATCTTTGTAACGACAAGTCTTGCATTTGACAGTACGGATGCATCCTCCATTACGGTTTCTAATAATACATTTGAGGGAGCGCGTGTTTCTGAAGGAGAAACGATGTATACGATTGGGTATACCTCCTGGGCAAACCCGAAGGTGTTTGATATTTCCAAATCGGACATTGTTATTAAAGACAATAAATTGATTGATGTCGATTCTGTTGATTTCAGCAAAACTACAGCTGGGGCTCCCGCGTTTGAAAACAACTATTGGGATGGCAAAAAACCAAGTGATATTATTGTAGAAAATCCAGAAAATACAGATAAGATTGATGCGTATCCGTATTATTTGGATGAAGAAATGGAAGAAACCGTTTATGCAGAAGTGGAATCTGTAAAACTCAATTCTACTGCGCAGACCTTGTATATTGGCGAATCGGTAAGCCTGAGAGTGACTGTGACGCCGGATGAAGCGAGCCAGAACACAGTGACTTGGGAATCTTCCGCACCAACAGTAGCTTCTGTAACAGCACAGGGTTATGTGCGTGCGCTGTCTGAAGGCACCGCTACCATTACCGCAACAGTAGGCGGAAAATCTGCTACCTGCCGTGTGACAGTGGAAAGAAAATCAGAAGGCGGCACTGGAGGCGGCAGACGGCCGAGTTCTTCCGGAGGTGGAAGCACTGTAGTGGTACCGTCTAATGACACCTATTTTAATGATATTGACAATGTAGCATGGGCAAAAGACCAAATTAATGCCTTGGCAGCAAATGGTATTATTAATGGTGTTGGCAACAATACATTTGCGCCGAACAATACCATTACGAGAGCAGAATTTGCAAAAATGGTTGTGAATGCTTTTGGTTTGTTTGATGCAGGTGCAACTATGAACTTTGCAGATACAGCAGGACATGAACAGGATTGGTACTATCCCTATGTAGCGTCTGCGGCAAAAATCGGTGTTATTCAAGGATACAGTGAAGATAATACTTTCCGTCCGGAGCAGACCATTTCCCGCCAGGATATGTGTGTCATGATTGTTCGTGCATGCCAAGCTACAGGCAGATTCTTGTCCAGCGGCCAGCAATCTATCACATTTACGGATGCAGCAGATATTATGGATTATGCAAAAGAGGCTGTTGACCAAATGGCCAGCGCTGGCATCATCAACGGTATGGGCGACAACATGTTTGTACCGCAGGGAAATGCAACGAGAGCCCAGGCTGCAAAAGTGATTTACGATGTTCTCTATTAATAGAAAAAAATTGTAAAATAAGCAGTTTTCATTCATAGAAAAGCCCTAGGCCTGAGCCTGGGGCTTTTTTGCTATCCGGAACTTTCTCTTAGGAGGTATTTGGGTATCAAAGTATAGGATCAATGGGATGGATGGATTTGGACGAAACAAAGCAAGTCAAAAAAACAGGGTATGGACAAATTGTCTATAAATGGAACTGAAAATTGTCAAAATAGATAGATTGTGATAAAAATAATAAAAAATATCATATAAAAAAACGAAAAAATAAAGATTGATAACAAAAAATATTGACCATTTCGACGAAGCATGGTAAAATATCAAAATGATTGATACCTAAAAAATAGACAAGGAGGATGTCATTTTGATTATACAAAGGAATGGGGGCATGTGGAATTGAAAATGTGGTGAAAGAGCTGGCCGATTCAACAGCTGCTAATAGCAAAATGCAGGGGAAAGACAAAGAGAAGATACATGAAACAGAAAGAGCAGTTAAAATATTACTATTTCATTAAACTT
>CALLNG010000156.1 GCA_938005345.1 uncultured Clostridia bacterium | reverse complement strand
AGTCCAGCACCGATACGCTGGAATAGGTTTTTGCAAATCCGCCCGTTGGCAAAATCGCATTGGGCCCCAGCAGGAAATTGCACAGTGTCACAGGCGTATAGTCCCCCAGCAAAATTTCCCCGGCATTTTTAATTTTGGGCAGCGTTTCAAACGGTTTTTCCGTCATCACTTCCATGTGTTCCGGCGCATAGTCGTTGACAAATGCAATGGATTCCTCCAGAGAATTGGTTAAAATTACGCCGCCATAGGTATTAAAATTGGTGGTGATAAACGCGCGGCGGCGTTCGCTGATTTTTTCCAGCTGCCGCTGCACAATCGGCGTCACCTGATCCACCAGTTCCCGGCTGTGCGTCACCAAAAGCGCGGCGGAATCCGGCCCATGCTCCGCCTCAATCATCCAGTCCAGCGCCACCTTCTCCGGATCTGCCTTTTCATCGCACAAAATAATGGCCTCGCTCGGCCCAGCTGGCAGACCCACGTCAATATGGTTGGCCAGCACGCGCTTTGCTGCCGTTGCATACGCATTGCCCGGCCCGATGATTTTGTGGCATTTCGGAACGGTTTCCGTACCAAACGCTGCGGCAGCTACCGCCTGGATGCCTCCTACTTTATAAATATGGTGAATCCCAATAATCTTAGCAGCTGCCAAAATCGCGTCATCCACATTACCCTTTTGATTGGGCGGCGTCACAACCGCGATTTCTGGCACGCCCGCTACTACGGCTGGAATACCCAACATGAGCAAAACGGAGGGGAAGCTTCCTTTTCCACCCGGCACATATAGGCAGACATCCACAATCGGCGTAGTTTTTTCTCCCACCAAAAGGCCCTTATCCACTTCCGTGAACCACATTTCCTCCGGCATTTGTTTTTCATGGAAATCACGGATATTTTTTGCCGCATACGCAATGGCCTCCCGCGTTTTTTCGTCCAAGTTGCGGTACCCCGCCTCGATTTCCTCTTCTGTTACCGCAATCGCTGTTTTATCTAGTTTCACACGGTCAAATTTTTCCGTATACTCTACCAATGCCGCATCGCCGCGCTGGCGCACATCTTCCGAAACCTGCCGTGCCAGTTCCATATGCGAAGTGATGTCTATTTCCGCCCGTTTCATAATGATATCTTTTTGCTCTTGTGGGGTTTCATCCCATTTCCAAATATTCATCTGTATACCTTCACACTCCTGTTGACCGGGCCGAACCCGTGCCATGAAATTCATTTTCTTCTATTATATAAGATATCCCTGCAAAAAGCAAGTCCCATACCCATACTTTTCCTCCTATTTTTGAATATTTATGCAATTATACATGTTTTACTACATAAAAATACAGTAATTTTAGTAAAAAATAGGGTTGTATTCCCCGCTTATTTTTAGTATAATGAAACTATCAAATTTGACGAGAGAAAATGGAGGCTTGGAACAATGGCAAAAGAAAAAGTGGTACTCGCCTATTCCGGCGGGCTGGATACATCTATCATCATCCCTTGGCTGAAAGAGAATTATGATTATGATGTTATTGCAGTGGCGGGAAACGTCGGCCAGGGAAAAGAGCTGGCAGGTCTGGAGGAAAAAGCGAAAAAAACAGGCGCCAGCAAACTATATATTGAAGATTTGACGGAAGAATATATCACGGATTTTATTTATCCGACCATGAAAGCGGGTGCGGTTTACGAAGGCAAGTACTTGCTGGGTACGTCGACAGCGCGGCCTTGCATTGCGAAACGGCTGGTGGAAATTGCGGAAAAAGAAGGCGCAGTTGCCATTTGCCATGGCTGTACCGGAAAGGGAAATGACCAGGTTCGTTTTGAGCTGACCATCAAAGCGCTGGCTCCCCATCTCAAGATTATTGCTCCCTGGCGGATTTGGGACATCAAATCCCGGGAAGAAGAAATTGATTACGCGAAAGCACGCGGCATTGACGTGCCAGTGACCAAGGAGGACAACTATTCCATGGACCGCAACATCTGGCATTTGAGCCATGAGGGCATGGATCTGGAAGACCCGTGGAATGAACCGCAATATGATAAAATTCTGAAACTGATGACCACGCCGGAAAAAGCGCCGGACAAGCCCACCTATGTGGAGATTGAATTTGAAAAAGGAATTCCAGTGAAGGTGGACGGCAAGGCTCTGCCTCCAGTGGAAATGATGGAATACTTAAACCGTGTCGCAGGGGAAAACGGCGTTGGTATTGACGATATTGTGGAAAACCGCCTGGTAGGCATGAAATCGCGTGGCGTATACGAAACACCGGGCGGAAAGCTGCTCTACTATGCACATAACGAACTGGAATATATTTGCCTGGACCGCATGACCCAGCAGTTCAAACGCCAAGTGGCGCTGAAATTTGCTGATTTGGTGTATGACGGCAACTGGTACACCCCTCTGCGGGAAGCGTTGTCTGCATTTGTGGACAGCACGCAGGAAACCGTCACAGGAACGGTACGCGTGAAACTGTACAAGGGCAATATTATGTCCGCTGGAAGCAAATCGCCCTATTCTTTGTATGACGAAGATATTGCGACCTTCAGCGAAGACGAAGTGTACAACCAGCAGGATTCCGCCGGATTCATCAATTTGTTCGGCCTGCCGCTGAAAGTCCGCGCAACCATGCTGGCGCGTAACAAAAAAGACCAGAAATAATTTGCAACTATAGCAAGGGGCCGCTGCCACAGCAGCCCCTTATTTTCTATCAGAGGAGGCATAACCGCATGAAATTATGGGGCGGACGGTTTCAAAAAGAAACCGATGAAAAAGTAAATGATTTTAATTCCTCCATCCGGTTTGACAGCCGGATGTACCGGCAAGACATTCAAGGCAGTATTGCCCATGCTACTATGCTGGGGCGGCAGGGCATTATTCCCAAAGAGGACAGTGACCTGATCGTGCAAACCTTGCAGGAAATTTTGTCCGATATTGAATCCGGCAAGGTAGACTTTGACATTGATGCAGAAGATATTCACATGAATATTGAGAAAATATTGTCACAGCGCATTGGCGACGCAGGTAAACGCCTACATACTGGGCGTAGCCGCAACGACCAGGTAGCGCTGGATTTACGGCTATATCTGCGCGATGAACTGACTGCCATTTTGGAGATGCTCAAAAGCACACAGCAGGCCATTTTATCCATTGCCAAAGAAAATTTGAATACCATCATGCCGGGATATACACATATGCAAAAGGCGCAGCCCATTACGCTGGCGCATCACATGATGGCCTATTTTGAAATGTTCAAGCGGGACATGCAGCGCCTGCAGGACTGCCAAAAACGCACCAATGTCCTGCCGCTGGGTTCCGGCGCGCTCGCTGCAACCACATATCCGCTGGACCGCGCTTATGTAGCGGAGCAGCTGGGTTTTGATGCCATCACGCAAAACAGCCTGGACGGCGTGAGTGACCGCGATTTTGCCATTGAGGCGGCAAGCTGCATGTCCATTTTGATGATGCACCTGAGCCGCTTTTGTGAAGAACTCATTTTGTGGAACACCAATGAATTTTCCTTTATTGAAATGGACGACGCCTATTCCACGGGCAGCTCCATCATGCCGCAAAAGAAAAATCCCGATGTTGCAGAACTCATTCGCGGCAAAACCGGGCGCGTTTACGGTGGGCTTATCACGTTACTCACCATGATGAAGGGTTTGCCCCTGGCCTATAACAAGGACATGCAGGAAGACAAAGAAGCGATATTCGATTGTATCGATACTGTAAAACTTTGCCTGCCTGTGTTCACTGGTATGCTGACGACACTGACCTTCCACAAAGACGTGATGTACCGCGGCAGCGGAAAGGGCTTTACCAATGCCACCGACGCCGCTGACTACCTGGTAAAAAAAGGATTGCCCTTCCGCAGCGCGCACGAGGTGCTGGGTAAACTCGTATTTTACTGCATCGAACACGACAAAGCGCTGGAAGACCTCACGCTGGAGGAATTTCACCAGTTTTCTGATATATTTGAACAAGACGTCTATGACGCGATTCGTTTGGAAACCTGCGTCAACCTGCGCAACATCCCCGGTGGTCCTGCAAAAGAGGCTGTTCAGCAGGCGATTGCGGCGGGAGAGGAACTCTGTCGCAGTTACTTTAACATGGGCTATGAGACGATCGTGCTGCGGCTGGATCATCTCTACGGGGAACCGCTTACCGGGGCGGAAGCGCGTGATATCTGCGCCCGCATGAGTGTGGAGGGGCTGGAAACCGGTGAGATCCGGGTAAATCCCCACAACCGTGTGGCGCTGTTACACTATTCGGATGCCGTCGAATTTTTGTATGCGGTGATTACGGCAAAAAAGATGACGTACGGCGTCTATCAGATTTCTTCCGGAGAGACGATTTCCGTGCGAAGCGCAGCGGAGTTTGTGGCGGCGGAACTGGAAGGAGTGAAAGTCGTAGAGGACACCGGAAGAGAGCGGATGGAGCCGGTTTTGTCCAACCAGAGATTTGCGGAGGAGTTTGGGATACGCATTGTACATAAGCCGGAGACCGAGATTGGCAGGGAGGCGGCGTACATCCGGCAGCACGCATCTTCTTTTGTGCGGACACAGAGCAAAAAAAAGGGATGG
>CALLNG010000155.1 GCA_938005345.1 uncultured Clostridia bacterium | reverse complement strand
AGAAGCTGGACCGCATTAAGGTCAAGTATGGAATGGTAGAGGTATAATACTTGCTTGGAATCGACTTTGCTGCCTTTTGCCAAAGGTAGGATGATATGCTTGGATGGAGAAATAGAACATAGGCGGAGAAAAGGCTGAAAACATGCGGCGCTCAACCGAGCGCCGCATGTTTTTTCTTACCGCTTTGATTTGTCCTTACTGTTTAAACGTCAAACCGCAATAGGGCCCGCCTGTATCTCAGGCGGGCCCTATTGGCCAAAAGTGTTTTCGGCAAAATGAAAATTGTAGCAAAGGCCACCCAAAATGTGAGCGCCCTAATGGCGAATTAAAATGAGCCATTGTCAGC
This sequence comes from uncultured Clostridia bacterium, assembly GCA_938005345.1. GTDB lineage: Bacteria > Bacillota > Clostridia > RUG12999 > RUG12999 > JAAWTG01. The sequence goes on along the minus strand of CALLNG010000155.1, from coordinate 1,070 downwards.
ACCTGAAATAAACGCTACCCTTTAGGTGGGATAACCATAAGGGGGTAGCAGAAAGGTGTTACGAATGGCTCAAATCAAGTATATCAAAGACCTCTACGAAAATGAAGAGGCAAGTTTGCGGGAAATATGCCGCATAACCGGCCACAGCTTTGAGACTGTCCGCAAGTACGCCTACCAGGAAAACTGGAGCGAGGACAATCTGCCGGATACCGAGCCAACGAGCTATCCGGTGTTGGGAGATTTCATTCCCGTAATTGATGAATGGCTGGAAGCCGACCGTAAGATCCCGCGCAAGCAGAGGCACACCGTTTGGAGGATTTTCTGCCGTTTGCGGGATGAGCACGGTTTCGGCGGCAGCTATTCCAGCGTAAAAAAGTACGTCCGCAAAAAGCGGTTTGTGATGAATTCCAAGAACAGTGGTTATTTGCCTCTGGAGCATACGCTGGGCAGTGGGCAAGTAGATTTCGGAAAGCATCTCTACTACGATGGTGCAGGGCAGGAGCAGGACGGCTATGCACTAACCATTTCCTTCCCGAATTCCAACAAAGGGTACACCCAAACTTTCCCCTCTCAGAACCAGGAATGCCTGCTTACCGGTATGAAACGTATCTTTGAGCATATTGGCGGCGTTCCGCCGGTGCTGCGCTTTGACAATATGTCCACCGCCGTTGTGCAGGTACTCAAGGGTACAGACCGAATTCTCACAGACGGCTTTACCCGCTTCATGATGCATTACCGTTTCCGCGCAGAATTCTGCAATCCAGCATCCGGCAACGAAAAAGGCAACGTGGAAAACAAGGTGGGTTACAGCCGCAGAAATGCCTTTGTGCCGGTTCCGACTATTGTTTCCTTTGACGGCTTCAATGAGTCCCTGTGGGAATGGTGCGAGAAGGATGCCCAGCGGCCTCATTACAAGAAGAAACTGCTGATTGCGGAGCTTTGGGAAGAGGACAAAGCCAGCCTTCTGTGCCTGCCGGAGTATCCATTCTCGGTGTTCCGCTATGCAGCACTGACGGTGAACAAAAGCGGCTTCGTGACCATTGAAACCAACAAATACGGCCTTTCTCCCA
>CALLNG010000154.1 GCA_938005345.1 uncultured Clostridia bacterium | reverse complement strand
CCAGGTCCTGCAGCATCTCTAAATCTTCGGGATCCACCGCTTCAGGTTTTATAACGACCTCAGTCAGTTTCTTTTTCCCTGTCATTTTAACTGTTACCATTCCACCGCCAGCAGAGGCTTCTACCTCTTTAGTTTCCAATTCTTCCTGCATTTTTTCCATGTTTGCCTGCATTTTCTGCGCCTGCCGAAGCATGTTGTTCATATTTCCGCCGCCCGGAAAGCCATTAAATTTTCCTTTTCCCATTTGTTTGAAAACTCCTTCCTTTTTCCTGTTACACCCGTTGTTTTGGGCGCAGTTTATATAATCTCAATGCCCTTTTGCTCCGCTTTTTCACGCAGCGCCTGGTCACTTTCTTCCAACACAAATTCCTTCTCTGTCTGAATACTTCTGGGCCGCCGGCCGCAAACCTGCTCCACCGCGCTTGAAAGAATGTTTTGATATTCCTCTTTCATAAACATCGCACTTAGTCCAAAGCTGTCCTCGCTATCCAGCAGAATCACCAAATCGTCTCCCTTATCTGCTGCCTTCACTAGGCCAAGCGCCGCCCCAAGTCCTTTGTGCGTCTGTTTAATCACACCTACAATTTCTTTCCATTTATCATGCATAGGACCGGCATACACCACTTTTTTGGGTGTTTCTGGTTCCTCCATTTTCTTTTCCAGTGTGGGTGCTGCTGCAACAGCTGCTGCCGGCACCCCTTGCTCTACTTTTTTCTCCAGCTGGGCAACACGGCTCACCAGCGCCTCCTGGGACTGGTCATATTGCGGCAAGCCCATTTTTGCAAAAGCCAATTCCAGTAAAATACGCGGGGTCGCGCTGAACCGCAGTGCCTGTCCAGTCTGTGTCAAAACCGAAATACAATGAATAAGCTGTTCCTCCGTCATTTCTTCCGCTGTTTGCTTTAATAGTCCAACATGGCTGCTATCTACCGGCAGCGCATCCACCGCACCCTGCGCTACTTTGTAAAGCAGCACATTGCGCAGCGCATCCAACAACCCGTCCGATACCTGTACAATCGACTTTCCTTTTGCCAAAACTCCATCGAGCATGCGAAGTGCGCCAGCCACGTCGGATTTCCCCAAACATTGTATCATGTTACAACTTGCTTCAATGCCCGCAATTCCTAAAATATCGATGACATCCTGATAGGTTACCTGTTCCCGCTCAAAAGCAAGACAGCGGTCCAAGGTACTAATTGCATCGCGCATAGAGCCTTCTGACATTTGTGCCATTACCCCCAGCGCTTCATCCTCCACCTGGACTCCGTCTGCCTTCGCGATTTCCCTCAAACGTTCTTTTACATCTTCCATGGTGATACGCCGAAAATCAAACCGTTGACAGCGGGACAAGATAGTTTCGGGTAGCTTGTGCACATCGGTCGTGGCTAAAATAAACACAGCGTGCTCCGGCGGCTCTTCCAGAGTTTTGAGCAGCGCATTAAACGCTCCAGTTGACAGCATGTGCACTTCGTCAATAATATAAACTTTATATTTTGTTGATGCTGCCGTATACATAACCTCTTCCCGGATTTCCCGGATATCTTCCACACCGTTATTGGAAGCGGCATCCATTTCCACCACATCCAAAATACTGCCGTCTAAAATCCCTTTGCAAATTTCACAGGTATTGCAGGGATTGCCATCTACGTTATGTTGGCAATTGATCGCGCGCGAAAACACCTTCGCTGTTGAGGTCTTGCCTGTGCCACGGATTCCTGTAAACAAATAGGCGTGTCCAACACGTCCCAGCAAAATTTCATTTTTTAAGGTCTGCGTAATATGTTTTTGACCGACAATGTCATCAAACGTAGTCGGCCTGAATCTACGGTATAATGCCTGATAAGCCATATTTGCCGCCTTCCTTCCCCGATATGGCTGCAGAATTTTCAAATAAAAAAGCCGTACACCTTTCTTCGAACTATCCATGTGCCCGTAACAAAAACAGCAAACTCCGGTCAGGCACTCTCGCGGCACATGGAAATCCCTGCTTATCGCTGCTCGGTTCCCCGCCTGACGAGGTTCACAGGTTCCCATTGCGCAAGACCCGGCCATCAACACCGCAAATCTTTGCCCGACAACACAAAAAATAGCCCTCTGAAAGGAATTCGCTCTTGCTATAGCGGATTGCAAGTACAGGGCACCGCTACCGCCCCAGCTAGTACGACTTATTTCAACGCACGAATATCAAATTCACTCATGCGCTCAAATTCATTTTTACAACGTCTTTTTATTATACTATACTTTTTGAAAAAAATCAACCCTTTTTCGCCGATTCTATTATCGGTGTTTTCCGACAAAATGTAGCTAACCAGCCCCTAAAACCATGATATCCACCTTCTGCCTCTCTGCTGAAAAACAAACGGAAGCCAGATGGGCTTCCGTTTGACCAACTTACTTATTCCTGTTCCAATTTGGCAATTGCAGCTTTCACACGGCGAATACTTTCCTCTTTCCCCAGTACATCGCACAGTTCAATACCGCCGCCCGGCGTAAATGCTTTTCCGCTCAGCGCCACGCGCAGCGGCCAAAGCATCAGGCCATTTTTCACACCTAGTTCCTGAATTTTTGCAAAGATTGCATCGTGTATGGCATCCATCGTCCAATCTTCAATCCCCTCTAATACAGGCAGCACTTCGCGCAAACTTTCCAAAGAATTTTCTGGATTAGTTTTCATCTTTTTGTGCACATACAAACTCTTGTCATACTTCGGTACCGCATCCACAAAATCCACCTGCTGCGGAATGTCAGACAACACTTCCACCCGCGTATGCAGCAGCCGGGTCAGCTTCATTAGGTCGACATCTCTGGTAATCACCTGTTTGTAATAAGGCAATGCCAGCGCATGGAATTCCTCCTCACTCATTCTTCGGATATACTCCCCGTTCATCCAGTTTAATTTCTGCACATCAAAAATCGCAGGCGATTTGCTGATACCGGACGGATCAAATGCTTCAATCAGCCCCTGCATATCAAAAATTTCGTTCTCGCCTCCCGGGCTCCATCCCAAAAGCGCGATATAATTGATCACCGCTTCTTTGATATACCCCTTGGCAATGATGTCCTCATAAGAAGCGTCACCGTTCCGTTTTGACAATTTGGTATGCGCATCTTTCATGACTTGCGGGCAGTGAATATAAACTGGTTTTTCCCATCCGAATGCATCATAAAGTAAATTATATTTCGGTGTGGAGGACAAGTATTCGCTGCCGCGGATTACATGGGTAATACCCATTAAATGGTCATCCACCACATTGGCAAAATTATAAGTAGGCAATCCGTCCGATTTTAACAATACATTGTCATC
>CALLNG010000153.1 GCA_938005345.1 uncultured Clostridia bacterium | reverse complement strand
ACGCTGATTGCAATACCCATGGTATTGGTGCTGCTATCGATGATGGCCATGCCAATCGTGAATCCGTTGCAGTTGTTTTTGCTCGCGGGAGTTTTGGATTCGGCTTTTCAGTTTCGTCGCAAGGCGCGGCATGTGGATGTGCTATAACGGAGGGATGATACACAATGAGAAAGGGGGGCGTAATGTTGAAACGGAAATCCTATGCGTCTATTGCATCCAATTATTCTTGGGTCTATTTAATTATCATGGCTGTTTTTTCTGTTTTGGCGATATTTTTTGCCCGTATATGGCTGGGAATCTTGGGACTGCTGCTATGTGGCGTGCTCACTGTGATTACGGTGCTCATTGAAACTAACCGCAAGAAAAATCTGTTTGAATATGTTCAGCAGCTGTCCTTTCATGTACACTCTACATCGAGGGATTCTTTGCTGCGTTTCCCAATGCCGCTAACCATCATTGACGCAGATGGCAGAATCATATGGTATAATAAGCAATGTGCGGAAATTTTTGAGGAAAACGCATTTGATAAAGACCTTAACACCGTTTTGGGCACGGATTTGGATATTGAACAATTCGTCCACCAAGTGCGCTTATCTGCACGTGTAGAGTATAAAAATCGGTATTACAATATTATGGCAAATGTCTCAGATGAAATGCCAGATAAAACGACCGTGATTTTGTATTGGGTAGATGAAACCGAAGAAATTCAGATGAAACAGGAATATGAAAATTCGCGCCCGGTGATATGTTTACTAACGGTGGATAACTATGAAGAAGTACTGCAAAATACGCCAGATATCCAGCGCCCGATGTTTGCGGCAACGATTGAAAAACGCATCCACGAATGGGCGGCGCAAAACAAAGGAGTCATTCGGAAAACCCAGCAGGACAAATATATGATCATTATGGAAAAACGGTTTTTGGATGAAAATGTACGTAATAAATTTTCTTTTCTTCATGATATGCATGCTATCAATGAAGGAAATAAAATGCCGGTAACCATTAGCATTGGTATTGGCGTAGGGTCTGATTTGCAGGACAACGATAGTTTTGCGGGCAGCGCGGTGGATATGGCGTTAGGACGTGGCGGCGACCAGGTTGTGATAAAAGACCGCAACAAATTTACTTATTTTGGTGGAAACAGTGCAGAGCAAGAGACACATACGCGTGTGAAAACACGTGTGATGGCGTATGCACTTAAACAACTAATTCGGCAATCGGAAAAAGTGGTACTAATGGGGCACCAGAATGCCGATTTAGATGCTATTGGAGCTGCATTAGGGCTTTATAGCAGCATTCAAAAAATGGACAAACGGGTTTATATCGTGACGGAAACGCAAAACAAAACAGCACTGAAAATGATGGAGCGCATCAACCGTTATGAACAATACCGCGATGCCTGGATGGGTTATGAACGGGCAAAAGAATGGGTGGACGAAGATACACTATTAATTGTTGTAGATGTATACCGTGCTTCTATTACAGAATGCCCGCAAATATTGAACCAGGCAGGGGATATTGTGGTGTTGGACCACCATCGGAAGAGTGCGGAGTTTATTGAAAATACGACACTGGTTTACCATGAACCATTTGCATCCTCCACTTGTGAAATGGTGACAGAAGTGCTGCAATATATTGATGACGGCGCCAATATCTCCCCCATTGTAGCAGAAGCCCTATATGGCGGGATTGTGATGGACACCAAGAATTTTGTTTTTAAATCTGGGGTGCGCACCTTTGAAGCGGCGGCCTATTTGCGTCGCCGTGGTGTGGATACGCTTCATATCAAGCAGCTTTTTCAGGATGACCGGCAGGTATATGTACAGAAATTAGCTGCTGTGAAGTCGGCGTTTATGTACCGGGAAGGAATTGCTATATCACGGCTCAAAGAAAAAGCGGAGGATGCCACCATGGTGGCGGCTATGGCAGCGGATGAGCTGCTTGGGATGGAAGGTGTGTCAGCCTCATTTGTTTTAGCAGAAGTCCATGATGGAATTCATATCAGCGGACGGTCCCTTGGAAATGTCAATGTTCAGCTGATATTGGAACGCATCGGCGGCGGCGGGCATATTACATTAGCCGCGGCTAAAGTGAATGGAACAATGAAACAGGCAGAGGAATCTTTGAAAATGGCAATAGATGATTATTTTGATGATCATGTAGAGGAGGAGTAAAACAATGAAAGTGATTTTAACATGCGACGTAAAGGGCCAGGGGAAAAAAGGAGAAATGATTAACGTATCTGATGGATATGCGAGGAACTTTCTTTTCCCGCGCAAATTAGCAACGCCTGCTACAAAATCAGCAATCAATGAAATGAAAGGACAGGAGGATGCTAAGGCATACCATGCGCAGAAACAGCTGGAGGAGGCGCAAGGCATTGCAGCACAGTTAGAGGGAAAAACGGTGCAAATCGAAGCCAAAGCTGGAGAAAACGGAAAACTATTTGGCTCTATTACCAGCAGTGAAGTGGCGGAGCAGGTGAAAATGCAGTTGCATGTGGTGTTGGATAAAAAGAAATTAGTAATGGATACCATCAAACAAGCGGGAACAACAGAAGTAAAAGCAAAAATTCACGCGGGCGTAACTGCAACATTTCAAGTGGTCGTAAACCCAAAGGGATAAGAAAAATCAAATTTAATGGCAAGGAGGTGAGCGCATTTGAGCGAAAAGGAAGAAGCCCTATGGATTAAACAGCAGCCATATAATGCAGAGGCGGAACAATCTGTACTGGGAGCGGTCATGCTAGACCAAAGCTGTCTGGCAAAGGTGGCACAAAATTTAAAAGAAGAGGA
>CALLNG010000152.1 GCA_938005345.1 uncultured Clostridia bacterium | reverse complement strand
GTGTGAGTATTTATTTGATTATAGGCGAAGTGGTCAAACAGGAAGTGGACCGCTCAAACGCTGTAATTTTAGAAAATGTTCGTTTATCAACAGATGCTTATATCAATGATATGCAAAAAATCGCTACAGATATCAGGAGCAACCCGTTGTTTGAGGAAGTATATCATGACGGGATTGGAGAAAATGATTTTGTCTATGTATCTTCACAAATTCAAAAAGAATTATCTCATTATCAGGCGATGAATACCAATATTGATTCGATTTATCTCTATTTAAGAGACTGGGATTATGTGATATCCACGAACCGTGCAGTGGACGCCGAAACCATGTACGACATCGATTACAAGAATACGGGACTGACAATGGAAGAGTGGAAGCAGATATTATTTGACAATCCCAGAAGCGTGTTCCGGCAACTACCCATTGCGTCTGGTAATGAAATCCAGCAGCAGCTAGCATTGCTTAGCCCATTTCCGGCAATCAGTGAAAACCCGTTAGCAGTTTTAGTGATAGCCGTTTCAGCAGATGTAATGAGCAATGCATTAAAAAATGGAAAGTTAGAAGACAATGGTATGTTATTTATTCTCAATGCACAAGATCAAGTATTAATGTCAAACAATGAGTGGAACTTGCCAGTAACGTATGATATGTTAGAAAGCGGCAGACAGCAGAAAATACGAATGAATGGGACTTCTTACATTATCACTTCTGCTAAATCCAGTGCCATGAATATGCGTTATGTCTTGGGCATTCCGAATAATACCTATTATAAAACAGCAATTGTTGTGCGCAACATAGCCTTTGCAGGTGTGTTCATATTTTTGGCAATGGCACTGTATGCTGCATTTTATCTATTGAAGAAAAATTACCGCCCCTTGCGCGAACTGATGGGATATGTACACGATGCATATGGGATTGCTGCGGAGGAAGAAAATGAGTATCATGTTTTTCAAACAGCTATTTCCCAGGCGGTTGCAGAAAAAGCGCAGATGCAAAACAAATTGAAGCAGCAAAGCAATACAATACGGGATCATATGCTAGGAAATTTACTCAAGGGAAAAACAGAGAACAATTTACAAATGGAGGACATCTTGTTTTCAAACGGAATTGATTTCACGGGAAAGCAAATATGGGTATTGGTATTTTATGTGGAATATTTTGATGCATTATTTGAGGGTTCCTCAAAAGAAATTGAAGAACAGACGTCATTGGCTTTTTTAGTGGTGCGCAACATCACAAAAGAACTGCTGGACCGCAGTTTCAAAACGGTGTTTGTTGAAGTTGATGATATGATGGTCTGTCTGCTCAATGCTCAGACACAAGATGGCAAACAAGTGCTAACGAAAATCAAAGAAACAGTAAAAGAAGCAAAAAGTATTATCAAAGAAAATTTTTATATTGACTTTACCGTGTCGGTTAGCGGTATGCATGAATTGGAAAAAGGAGTTGCTGTGGCTTATCAGGAAGCGATGGAGGCTATGGAATATAAATCTATCGTGGGAAGCGGCGGCACAATATGCTATGATGAGCTGGATGTCAAAGAGGAGAATTATTATTATCCGATGAATACCGAACTCATTATCGTCAATGCATTAAAAGCAGGCGATGAGGAAACAGCGAAGGAACATCTAAACGAACTGTTTTATCGGAATTTTACGCAGTCACACTTGTCGCTCGCCATGGCAAAATTCTTTATCTCAAATTTGGTAAATACATTGCTGAAAGTTTTGGAAGACATGCGTGTTCAGAACAATATTGATATGGAAACAGAAATGGAGGAGATCAACTATATTTTGTCAGGGGCTGATATTGCAACATCCAAACAAAAATTGCTGGAGATTGTCCATAGAATATGCGGCTATGCGCAGCAACGTCCAGATTCTTCTGGACAACGGATTGCCGAACAGGTGAAAAAATATGTGGCGGAAAACTACAAAGATTTTAACCTCAGTTTATATTCGATTGCTGATGAATTTCATATCACCTATACCCATCTATCCCGCGTATTTAAGGCGGAAACAGGAGAAGGACTACTACAATATATCAATAAAATTAGAATGGAGGCGGCGAAACAACTCTTGCTTGAAACGGATCAAAGCATCATGCAAATTGCAGAAGCTGTAGGATATGGAAATAGCAATTCGCTCATTCGGGCGTTTAAGAAATACAATGGCATTACACCGGGAAAATTCCGGGAACTCAACAAATAATAATATTGACAAAAGGGTGCGGCATAAAAAGGCTGCACTTTTTTTATGGCATAAACCTATTTAACAATGTGGAAATATCAAATATTGATGATGCAGGACAAATTTTGCAGATTGACAGTTTTCCCATGATATGGGCATTTTCCGAGTAAGTGCAAAAACTGTATACCAAACATAAAGATGGATTCTTGCATTGCTGAGAAAAGGGAGTTACACTAAAAACAAACAAAACCAAAGGAGGAATCACTATGAATTGGAAACAATGGGCAGCGGTTGGCACAGTAGTATGTATAGGTAGTGCTGCATTGCTAACAGGATGTACATCATCAAAAGATGGGGGAGATACAGCAGTAGGGGACATTACATTTCCGCTAAAGGAATCTGTCACCCTAACATACTGGATGCCATTAGACCCCACAGTTAGCAAAAATCATAGTACCATGAATGACACGGAATTGTACAAGGAACTAGAAAAACGGACTGGAGTGAAGCTAGAATTTCAGCATCCACCGCTTGGACAGGAGCAGGAGCAGTTTAATTTGATGGTGGCTTCTAACGAAATGACGGACATTTTTGAATATGATATGACACTGTATCAAGGCGGCGCGCAAAAGGCGCTGACGGATGAAATCATCAGTCCATTGAATGATAAAATGGAGCAATATGCGCCGAATTTAACAGCAGTGCTGAAGCAAAATCCAGAATGGGACAAAAGCGTTAAAACGGATGACGGTACATATTTTACATTCCCCTTTATCCGTGGTGATGATAGATTGCGTGTCTATGGAGGGGCGATGATGCGGCAAGATTGGTTAGATGAATTGGGACTGACTATGCCGGAAACGGTTGAGGATTGGGAAACAGTACTCACAGCATTCAAAGATCAAAAAGGAGCAACCAACCCACTTTCTATAGAATTGAAAAAGTTCAAACTCTACAATATAGTTGCCGGAGCATATGGAGTAGCAAATGATATGTTTTTGGATGACAGTGGAACTGTGCAGTTTGGACCAATGATGCCAATGTATAAAGAATATTTGACCACGGTGAAACGCTGGTACGACAAGGGGCTGTTGGACCGTGATTTTGCAACCAATGACGGAGCGGCAGTCACATCTAAAGTCACAACTGGGAAAGCTGGTGCTACCGTTGGCACTACCGGTGGGAATTTAGGCAACTATATGAACATTATGAAGTCCCAGGATCCGCAATTTAATCTTATGCCGGCGCCCTATCCAACGCTAAATAAAGGAGAAAGGCCACAATTTGGACAGATTGATCCTTCCGCGGGACAAAATGCATTTATTTCTCCTATGTGTAAACAGCCGGAAATTGCCATGAAACTACTGGACTATGGATACAGTGAAGAGGGCCATATGTTGTTTAATTTTGGCAT
>CALLNG010000151.1 GCA_938005345.1 uncultured Clostridia bacterium | reverse complement strand
ACGACCACCTGATTGTTGACGACGTTGGCACGGGTTCCTTCCTTCACAAGCCCATCCGCTTCCAGATCATCCATCTGCTTCTGCGCCGCAGAGAAGAAGATATCGCACTCATATCCTTCCTGAATCTGAGTAAGCAGAGTGCCTGAGCTGTCTGCATTAAAGGTAATGGTCACGTTTGGCTGAGTCTCATTGTATTTTTCTGCCAGCTCTTCCGATTCCAGTGCAAAAAGCAAGTAGGTCATTGCGGCATCGGCACTCGCATTGCCCTGCGTTGCATGGGACCAGTCAATGATAAATGCACCCCGGTCATTAATGATGACGTTGGAGGGGTTAAAGTCCCCGTGACACACCTTCGCGTGTTTGGGCATACCATCCAGGCGCGTGTGCAGCTCATAACGTGCAGTCGCGTCCAGTTCGTCCTTCAGGCTGTCAATCTGACGAATCAATTTGTCTTTCAATTTACCCAGCAAAGGCGATTTTTTCGCATGAATTTCCAGCTGCAAATCCACAAACAAGTTCAAATATTCATCCAGTTTTTCCGGATGTTTTTTCATCAAATCGGCCATTGTTTCCCCTTCGACATATTCAATGGATATGGCCCATTTGCCATCCACTTTTCCCACTTCCTGCACCTTGGGAATATTCAGGCCCGTTTCCTCCACTCTGGCATGGTTGAGCGCTTCATTGAACACGTCCGACTTGGGATGGTCTTCATGAAACACTTTTACCACACTGTCGCCGCACCGGTATACGGTCTTATGCGCCCGCTCTGCCATGACCTTGCTGTTTTCTAACTTCATATGGGGTTCCTCCTTCTATTTTTTTCTGCCCGGCGCGCGGAAGCGCCGCGCGCCTTTTTCATCCTATTTATTTTCCGTAATAAGATTTCAGATACAGTTCTTTGATTTCACGAATCAGAGGATATCTTGGGTTTGCACCCGTACACTGGTCGTTGAAGGCCTGTTCACACATTTCATCCAGTGTTTCCAGGAAGTCTTTTTCTTCAATGCCATAGTCTTTGATGCATTTTTTGATGCCGATTTTCTCTTTCAGTTCTTCCAATGCAGCAATAAATTTCTCAAAGGTCTCCTTGTCATCTTTGCCGACAATGCCGCAGAACCGCGCTGCTTCTGCGTAACGTTCCAGCGCATGTGGATACTGGTACTGGGAGAAGGTTCCCATTTTCACCGGTACATCAGCTGCATTGTAACGCATGACATTGGTGAGCACCAGCGCATTGGCGATACCGTGCGGCAGATGGTGGAACGCACCCAATTTGTGCGCCATGGAGTGGTTCAATCCCAGAAAAGCATTGGCAAACGCCATACCAGCCATACAAGCAGCGTCCGCCATTTTTTCACGCGCAATCGGGTCGTTTGCCCCGTTTTCATACGCGCTGGGCAGATACTGGAATACGTTCTTCATGGCTTTCAGCGCCAGGCCGTCTGTGTAATCCGTAGCCATAACGGATACATATGCTTCCAGTGCATGGGTCATCACGTCAATACCAGAGGCGCTGGTCAAGCCTTTCGGCTGGGTCATCATGTTGTCCACGTCGATAATCGCCATATCCGGCATAAGTTCATAATCCGCCAGCGGATATTTCACGCCGGTCTTTTCATCGGTGATAACCGCGAACGGCGTCACTTCCGAACCTGTTCCGGAAGAGGTTGGGATAGCGACAAAGTACGCTTTTTCGCCCATTTTCGGGAAGGTGTATACACGTTTACGGATATCAATGAAGTCCATCGCCATATCCAGGAAGTTTACATCTGGATGTTCATACAGCACCCACATGATTTTTCCTGCATCCATCGCGCTTCCGCCGCCCAGTGCAATAATGACATCCGGTTCAAAAGAGCGCATCTGCTCTGCCCCTTTGCGCGCACAATCCAACGTCGGGTCAGGCTCTACTTCATAGAAACAGGTGTGCTCAATATCCATTTCATCCAATTTGCGTTCAATGGATTTGACATAACCATTTTTATATAGGAACGTGTCTGTAACGATAAACGCCCGTTTTTTGCCCATTACGGTACCCAGTTCATCTAGTGCAACCGGCATACAACCTTTTTTGAAATACACTTTTTCAGGCGCTCTGAACCAAAGCATGTTCTCTCTCCTCTCAGCCACTGTTTTCACATTGAGCAAATGTTTCACGCCAACGTTTTCCGAAACGGAGTTGCCACCCCACGAGCCGCAGCCCAATGTCAGAGACGGCGTCATTTTAAAGTTATACAAGTCGCCGATTCCGCCGTGTGAGGATGGGGTATTGACCAACACACGGCAGGTTTTCATTGCCGCCGCATGTTTTGCCATTTTTTCCGTTTCCGCCGGGTGAATATATAAAGAAGAGGTATGTCCATAACCGCCGTCCGCTACCAGGCGTTCCGCTTTGGCAATGGCCTCATCAAAAGTTTTTGCTTTGTACATCGCCAGTACAGGAGACAGTTTTTCATGGGCAAATTCTTCAGAAATGTCCACTGATTCTACTTCTCCAATCAAAATTTTGGTATCATCCGGCACTTTCACGCCCGCAATTTTTGCAATGGTCGGCGCCGTCTGGCCCACAATTTTCGCGTTAACCGCACCATTGATAATGACGGTTTTACGCACTTTGTCCAATTCTGCGCCCTTAAGGAAATAGCATCCTCTCATTTGGAATTCCTGTTTCACTTGTTCATAAATGCTTTCCAGTACAGTGACAGACTGTTCGGATGCACAAATCATACCATTGTCAAACGTTTTGGAATGGATGATAGAGCTAACGGCCATTTTGATGTCCGCCGTTTCATCAATGATAACCGGTGTGTTACCCGGTCCCACGCCAATAGCCGGTTTCCCGGAGGAATACGCCGCTTTTACCATGCCCGGGCCGCCGGTTGCCAAAATAATATCGGAGCTCTTCATAACTTCATTGGTCAGTTCCAGAGATGGAACATCAATCCATCCAATAATACCTTCCGGTGCGCCAGCTTTTACCGCCGCGTCCAGCCCAATTTTTGCCGCTTCAATCGTGCAGCCTTTGGCGCGCGGGTGCGGGCTGATGATGATTGCGTTTCTGGTCTTCAAGGCAATCAACGTCTTAAAAATTGCCGTTGATGTGGGGTTGGTTGTCGGAATGACCGCTGCAATCAGCCCAATAGGTTCCGCAATTTTTTTGATACCAAAAGCCGGGTCTTCTTCAATGACGCCGCAGGTTTTGGTGTGTTTATACGCATTGTAAATATATTCTGCTGCATAGTGGTTTTTGATAACTTTGTCTTCCATGACCCCCATGCCGGTTTCTTCTACTGCCATTTTTGCCAGCGGGATTCTCTGTTTGTTTGCCGCCATCGCCGCTTCGTAGAAGATTTTGTCCACCTGTTCCTGTGAGTACGTTGCAAAAATGCGCTGCGCTTCGCGCATTGCATCCATTTTCGCAATCAGCGCATCCACATTGTCAATGACCGCAGGGATTTGTGTTTTTTTTGCCATCTCATGATACCTCCCAATAACTTTCAATCTTTTTCCGCTTGCTTGTCACAGTTCTCTGTTTTTACTTTGATATTTATTTAACAATCTTGACAGTATTCATTATAATACATTGTTAAATAAATGTCAATATATTTTTAGAGAATCCTGCGCACGCTTGTGCCAAAAATTTTTACTTTCCCGGATTGTTTTTTGTCTAAATTGATTGTTCTCGATGTAGTATCTACCTTTTGCTTTGCCTGATGGTCACTTGAGGGGTTGCTACGAAACAAGTATTTGACTTGCCGCCCACCCTGTGGCATCCTCCTTTCCCTGTCATTATAATACAATTACCGCCAAATTGCAAGGGGCGATTGATACGTTTTACCCGCAACTAAAGCCGAAAAACTGTTTTCCCGCCAACCAGCCCCGTAGAGCGCTTTTTCTGTACCTCTCCTAAAGCTCCATGCTGTGGCGGTACAGCAGCGCAGGGCTTCGGAAAAGATAGGCGCCAAAACGGGCTGGAAATATTGGACCAGCCCTTTGTCATACAATAGCATTGGAAGGAGGCATCCGGCATGGGCAATAAAACAGCGCTCTATTTGCGTCTTTCCCGGGAGGACTCACCGGGAGCCGATTCACAGAGCATTCAAAATCAACGGGAGTTTTTGCTGCACTATGCACAGCAGCAGGGGTTTTACATCGTGGATATTTACCAAGACGACGGCTACACCGGCACCAATTTTAACCGGCCTGGATTTTTGCGTCTGCGGCAGGATATAGAAACCGGGCGCATTGATACGGTGCTGACCAAAGATTTGTCCCGCCTGGGGCGCGATTACATTGCAACGGGATATTACCTGGAGCAATATTTTCCTCTGCACCACGTCCGCTATATCGCGGTTAGCGATGGCATCGACACCGGGCAAACCGGGATGGGCGATGACATGAGCCCGTTTCGCGCAGTATTCAACGATATGTATGCCAAGGATATTTCTAAAAAAGTGCGCACGGTATTAGACACCAAAAAAAGAAATGGGCAATTCATTGGTGCCGCCGCACCGTTTGGCTACCGGAAATCTGCTGAAAATAAAAACCGGCTGGTGCCGGATGAAAGGACAGCGCCCTATGTGCGCCGCGTGTTTGCGCTGTTTCTGGGCGGCCTGTCCCTGCGTGCCACTGCACACGCCCTTACACGGGAGGGCGTCCCCACGCCTTCTCAGGCCGCGGGGCACAGGCGGGCAGCAGCGGACTGGAGCGAAACAATGGTGCGCCGCATTGTCACCAACCCTACCTATACCGGTGACTTGACTCAAAACCGCTCCCGCAAATTGAACTATAAACTGCAAAAACGCCAGGTACTGCCACGTCAGGAATGGATTGTGGTACCGGGTACACATACGCCGCTTGTTGATAAAGAAGATTTTGCGGCAGCCCAGCGCCTGCTTGCCAAGCGGAGCCCCCCGCCGGAAGGACGGACGCGCAAAGTTCACGCCCTTTCCGGCCTGGTTTTCTGCGCGGACTGCGGCAAGCCTATGACCTTTGTTCAGGACGGTCCCCGCTGCTATTTGGTGTGTTCCACTTGGAAACGGTATGCCAAGGACGGTAGGTGCAGCGCGCACCGCGTCCGGGAGGACCGTTTGGAAGCTACCATCGCACAGACGCTGCAAGCGCTTGTTTCTCCCCACATTCCATGGGAAGCGTTCGTCCGCCTTTCCGCCAGCGGCAGCGCGCCCACAGCGACCTCCTCCCTTGCCAGCGCACAGCGCGCCCTTGCTGCGCTATACCAGGATAAGGCCGCGGGCCTTATTACAAGCGAAGAATTTTCCTTTTTAGCTGCCCGGTTCCGCCGGCAAATTGCCCAGGCAAAAAGGCTGCCCACACCATCTAGCCTTTCAGAAGAGCAGCTGCGCCAACTATTTTCATTTACACCGCTTTCTCCATCGCTACTGCATTTGCTGGTAGCGCGCGTCACGGTCGGGACGCAGCAATCCGTCTCCCTTTTTCTCTCCTTCCGCCAGCCGCCAGATACGCCCGCCCGGTCCAATCCAACTATCACGGGGGGTAGACTTTGAGGCGGCGAAAGAGCAAGGACTCAATGTGATATGGGCCTTATCCCTTCCGGGGAAAGTGGCTCCTGCCACCGCCGGAAGCATTATCAAGGATACCATCGTCAACATTATGAAAGAAATCCTATAAACGAATATGCAAACATCTGGGCCGCCGCACCGTTTTGCGGCGTACCCTATAAGGTTTCCCGTGTCCACTGACCGCCGGATTTGGGAAGCCTTCCCTATTTATGCGGTAGAAGGAGGGGATTGTATGGACTTAAATGGCATCCGGGTCGGATTCGCCATGACCGGCTCGTTTTGCACTTTTGCCAAAGTCCTGCCACAGGTACAGCACCTGGTGGATATGGGCAGCAAAGTGACCCCAATCATGAGTGAAACCGCCGCCGGAACCGACACGCGGTTTGGCAGCGCCGAATACTTCCGTTCTTCCTTGGAGGAAATGACAGGCGTACCTGTAATTTCTTCTATCAAAGACGCGGAACCCATCGGGCCAAAGAAGCTGCTAGATATTTTGGTAATTGCACCCTGCACCGGCAACACCCTGTCCAAATTGGCAAACGGTATCACCGACAGTAGTGTTTGTATGGCCGCCAAGGCGCACCTACGAAATGGCAGGCCCGTTGTGATAGCGGTTTCCACCAACGATGCACTGGGCGCAAGCGCGCGCAACATCGGGCAGCTGCTCAACACCAAAAACATCTATTTTGTACCCTATCGGCAGGATGACCCGGTACATAAACCAACCTCTATGGTTGCGGACATGAACCGGATTGCAGCCACCTTGGAAATGGCGCTGGAGGGCAAACAAATTCAGCCCGTTATTGTACCTTAAATAAACATACAAAAAGCCGTCCCTTCCGGGACGGCTTTTTCGTATCTTCTCGTGTTCTACGCCAATTTCAAGCAAACTCCAGCGACTTTAAGCAGCGCCAGGTCTCGGTCCGGCGCCTCTTTGCCATCTACGCCACAGCGCGCGTGGGAACCGCTTTTTCCAGCGCTGCCGCCAAGTAGGATGCCGCTACACATTTGAGCGCATCGCCAAATAAAAACGGCAGCACCATGGCGCCCAACGCCGCCCAGATGGATGTGTTCCCCACCAGGCACATATATACTGCACCAGACAGGTCAATGATGGGCAGGCCGATACACAGCGTTACCAGCAATGCCCGCCAGATTTTGACAGGCCCATTACCCATGGCGGCGCTCATGAGTGGCACGGAAATCAAAAAGCCAAGGACAAAGCCGCCGCAAGT
>CALLNG010000150.1 GCA_938005345.1 uncultured Clostridia bacterium | reverse complement strand
TGGAATCGTAATGGTGTTTCCACTCGTCTATATGTTTTTTGCTTCTTTCAAAACCAACCAAGAAATCTTTGGCCAGCCGTTGAAATTGTTACCGGATAGCTTTTCTCCGGATGGTTATATCAATGGGTGGAAAGGCGTTGGAGCATACACCTTTGGGACGTATATGGGAAATTCGTTTTTACTGACGCTTCCCTGCATGTTCTTGACCATTGCATCCAGCCTGCTTACCGCCTATGGCTTTGCCAGGTTTGAATTTCCATTCCGCAAATTGCTCTTTGCTATCATGTACGGGCTTATGCTGCTTCCTGGCTCAGTGCTGATTATTCCGCGTTATCTTGCTTTTGCAAAACTGGGATGGGTGGATAGCTATTTGCCGTTCTGGGTACCTGCTGCGCTTGCAACGTCCTCTTTCTTTATCTACATGTTCATTCAGTTTTTCCGGGGACTTCCGCGCGAACTGGATGAAGCCGCCAAGATCGATGGCTGCTCCTCCTTTGGAATCCTGCAGTATGTTCTGTTTCCGCTGTGTGTGCCAGCCATTATCTCTGCCGCCATTTTCTCGTTCATCTGGACCTGGAATGACTTTATGGCGCAATTCATCTATATCTCCTCTGTACCCAAGTACACAGTAGCACTCGGCCTACGCATGTCCATTGAAGGTACGGCCAATATCAACTGGGCAAACGTACTTGCTATGTCTCTGGTTTCAATTATCCCCAGTTCTCTGATTTACCTTTGTCTGCAAAAGTACTTTGTGGAAGGAATTGCTACCAGCGGCCTAAAAGGCTAATAAGGAAGGGAGAATCTATTATGTTTGAAAAGTGGAATGAATCTTTGAAGCAGCATCGCATCAGCCGTATTACATTTAAGGAATTCCGTGGCCGCTATCCCCGGCTGCACGGCAAAAACGCAGTCAAAACCTACCATGGCTTTGGCGGCAGCGTGTTGATCGCCCAGATCGAAACAGCCCAGGGTGCCAGCGGATGGGGTGCATTGTGCAGAAACTTGGAGCAGGCAACGGCCGCACGCGAACTGCTGCATGGTAAACTTCTTTCGGAAGTGTTTGACCCGGCAGTAGGTATTTTGGATGATCGTCTGGTCCCTTTTGATATCGCCCTTCATGATCTGGCAGGCGTCATCCTGAATATTCCGGTTTCCAGGATGCTGAACCCCAATGCCAAATCGATTGCTCGCGTTTATGACGGAGCCATTTACATGAACGACATCATTCCAGAAGACAAACCGCAGGGCTCTGAAAGAATTCTGCTTGACTGTGCTGACGACTGGGCGATGGGTCACCGCATGTTCAAAATCAAAATCGGTCGCGGCCACAAATGGATGGGGCATGATGAAGGTATGGCCCGTGACGTAGAGGTTGTTCGCCTGATTCATGAGCAGTATCCCGGTGCAGCGATTATGGTGGATGCCAACGACGGCTACTCGGTAGCAGATGCAATCTATTTTATGCAGCAAATCGAAGGCGTGCCGCTGTACTGGTTTGAAGAACCGTTCCTGGAAGATGAAGCACGAGACCGTGAACTGCACACTTTCCTGGATATTCATCGACCGGGTACGCTGATTGCGGATGGCGAAAACAAACCGGATATTCCTCAACTGCTGGATTTGGCCTCCAAGAAATTAGTGGATGTACTTCAGCCTGATGTATGCGGATTCGGTTTTACGGCATGGCGCAAGCTGATGCCTGTTATCGCAGAGCGTGGTTATCTGGCATCACCCCACGCATGGGGAGACGTGGTAAAGACCAACTACTGCGCACATCTGGCAGCTGCATGGCCTCACCACATTCCGTGTATTGAAGCGGTTTTAGGAACGAGTGAAGGAATTGACGATTCCGGATACCGCCTGAAGGAGAGCATGCTGACCATTCCCGATAAGCCCGGTTTTGGCATGGACTTGATTTGGGCTCCGGAAGTATAAACA
>CALLNG010000149.1 GCA_938005345.1 uncultured Clostridia bacterium | reverse complement strand
TAAGTTATTTTGAACATAACAAACGGCAGCGCGGCCTGGAAATTTTGACACATCTGCAGCGGGGTGAATCGGTTGCTCTGGTCACAGATGCAGGTATGCCGGCCATTTCTGATCCCGGGGAGGACTTGGTCAAATTATGTATTGAACAGCAAGTCCCGGTTGTCCCGTTGCCTGGTCCTAATGCCGCATTAACCGCACTAATCGCCAGCGGAATGCCAACAGGCCGGTTCAGCTTTCAGGGCTTTTTAAGCATGAACAAAAAAAACCGGCGGGAACACCTATCGTCTATTTCCCACCATACTGAAACGCTCATTTTCTATGAAGCACCCCATAAATTAAAATCAACCCTGCACGATTTATTGGAATGTTTGGGAAACCGCAGAATTTCATTATGCCGAGAGTTAACAAAAAAATTTGAGGAGTTTTACCGTACAGATTTAAGAAGCGCCATATCCTATTACGAAACAAATACGCCGAAAGGAGAATTTGTTTTAATTGTGGAAGGTGCAGCTGTTGAGCAAGATGCGGCGGAGTCCATTTGTCCCCTTTCGCTTGAAGAGATTTACCAAAAATATTTAGATAGCGGCATACCATATAAAGAGGCGTTAAAGCTGGCAGCAAACGACAAAGGCCTTACCAGACGCGCGGCCTACGACCTACTCAAAAAACATTAGAATTTTTAGCAAATTCACAACTGTACTGCCTTTTGCCGTTATCCTTACATGTGCAGCAGTATATTGGTTTCGTTCAGCTTTATAACATTCAAAGGGGGAGGCTGCTTTTTGCTTTCTCCTTCTTTTTTAGATACAAAAATAGATAGCAACTTAGTCCCATCATTCCTTTACATGCCATATTTGAAACGGGTGATACCGGCTTCGGAATTCTCCAAAATCCAAAAGCTCAAAATTTTCAATTTTAATAATATGATGAAAATCCGCATGATTTAATCCAAATGGTACATAACCCAAAATCCTCTCTCCCAGTTTTCCTCGTTCTCTTCCTGAGAACAAAGCGAATTGTAGTAAAATAATATAGCGGATTGGCTTATTGAACTGCTCCCCTTTTGCCCAGCAGCAAAGTAGCGTATCTTTAAACTTCATGCCCATTTTCTGCGGAAATGCATCTTCCCGTAGCTCTTCCAGAAACTTACGCCGTGCCCAATTGGTACTTCTTTTATTGTCAGGATTTTTAACTTCAATAAATAAAAATGTATTCTCTGTTTCTACGATAAAATCGACTGCTGCCATTCCACAATAATTAGGCTTATCCGCCACACTGGCACGAAGACTTCCTGTAAAATCAAAGATAAATCCACTTTCTTCAAACATAAACGCGTTATTCATCCTGCATCTCCTCCAATGCCTTTTGAATCACGGTTTCGTAAAGTGCTTTATCCGCACGGTCAATGGGATTTCTTTGTAATCCTTGGTAGCGCTCTGATGTTTCGCATGCAATTTCACCTTGCTCCTGATAAAAATTATAAAATTTTACACTGTCTGTTTTATTGCGAATTACATCTAAATAGCGAATTAGGTTATAATGATGTGTAGCAAGAAATATTTGTACACCTCCGCGCTGCAATTCCATCAAAATATTCGCTAGCGCAGGCATTAATTCAGGATTTATGTTGGCCTCTGGTTCATCCCAAAACAAGATGGTACCAGTATCAATCGCGCCCGCCCGCAACAGTTTCCACAGCAACCCAAATTTCCGCAATCCTTCTGCTTCTAAAATAAACTGAATCTTTTTTCCATTTATTTTTTGCATATAAAATGTATCATTCTCATATACAACTATACCACCAATGATATCATGTAAGATACCATCGATCCTTCGAAATAATTGTGTTTCCTGGCGGGTAGGTGGCAGCTGTGCCTGCAACAAAATATCATAATACGTCTGGTCAAACGGTAAATTATATTTTTCATATAATGCAATGAATCCTTCCGAATGAGACAACATCTCCTGAACAGGAATCAAAACGCACGGGATACGTCCCTTTTCCCCAGTGAATTCTGGTTTTCTTCCCAACCGGTAGCATAGATGGCTGCCATCCACATAACTCAATTCTACATAAGGCTGTTCTCCCTGTTCGTCCCGAATCAAGCGCTGCCCCTGTACTGCAAATACCAGTTCCATCACTTCTTCTGCTCTTCCCGGATATTGTGGTCCTCTTCCATGCATGGCACAGCATGCATACATCATCTTTAGTAAATGAGTTTTTCCACTGCCATTTTCGCCGAGAAATACATGGATGCCATCCGTAAATGTTAGCTGCATTCTATGGAAAGCTGTAACATTCTGGACTAAGATATCTCGTATTTTCATTACGGCTCCTCCCCTTTTGCCGATTTTTCCATTTTTTTGTGTTTTATTCTCTTCTATTATTATTGTAACATAACGCAATTCTTCTGTAAACCCAGGCGTTATAAAATTTCAATAAATGTCTTGGTATTCTTTATCAATATGAACCTACTCCTCTGCGCCCAATTCCTGTTTTATAGTAAAGTGCTGGAGATTCCTAGAGAACCCCCAGCATTCTTTATTACTCTGGCAAAAAGCGACCAAAAAATTCTTCTGAAGAGACACCTGAGGGACGGTTATACCGTCGCAGATACCGTATAGATTCCTGTTCGTCCTGCGTAATCCAATTCACCCCTTCTTCACATCCCAACGTTACACGATATCCCATTTTCCAAATGGTATCTTTAGCAGTATGATTAACCGCACCATAAGGAAAGACAAACGCTGTAGGTGCCTTTCCCACAAAATCTAGTATTCGCTGTTTATTTTGATCTAAATCTTGCATTAGTCTTTTCTGGTAGTCCTCCTTAGACTCAAAAGAATGCTGCGCCACACCAATTCCCTGGCTATCGTGTAATTGGTAAGAATGACTTTGTATCTCAACAAAACCACTTTCATACATTTCACGCAACTGCGGCCACTTCGCATACGAATAATTAATACTTTGATTTTCAAGATTGCTGTATTCATCTGCCAGCGAACCGATAACCGACATTACAATCTTTGCTCCCTGTTGCTTTAAAATAGGTAAAATATAGACATATCCTGATTCATATCCATCATCAAAAGTAAGCATAACAGGTTTTGATGGCAACGGTATCCCTTTATCATAATAATCAAGCAGATCCTGTAC
>CALLNG010000148.1 GCA_938005345.1 uncultured Clostridia bacterium | reverse complement strand
GAAACAATATTATTCGACAACAGAAGTTACATTTATAATAACGTGTTTGACCGTTATAGTTATGATCCGATCGCATTTTTTATTTGAAATGAAAAAGGATTCCTCCTATGAAAGTGCTTTCATAGAAGGAATCCCACATTCAAACTTTTTTATCTGGTTTCATCGGCAATTATTATCGTTTTTATTCTTCACATTAGCCGATTATTCCTCCCGTACTAAATGGCGGTTATATGCAACCTGTTGACGTTCAATCTCCCGTTCAATATTCCATGCTTTTAACGTTTTGAATTTTTCTACTAGATTATACTAGTTAGCCTATTTTATACACAATAGATATCAATACACTTCATGGACGTCAGACTTTCTATGAGATATACCTCAACGCTATATTGCCCTGTCGGAACAGTTAATTGCTCTGTTATATCAAGTGAATCCACCGTGTTTACCTCCGCCACTTTCACATCATGCAAACGGTCTCCTTCATATACGCATAGAACCACAACTGCTTCGTGTTGGATTCCAGAAGTATCCTGCAACGACACATCTACGGTGCAACTTCCTTCTGCGTCTGAAACCGTTACATCGTCAATGCTAAACGGTGTTTTTTCTGTTAGCACTGTGGTTGTACCTGCGCTTCCACCTGCACCAGCAATTGTTTTTACTGTATCAGGTATTGTAACCGTATACGATGCATTGGGCAATAGCGTCCCAAATTCTATTACGTAGGCATTACTACTGCTCTCATATGTCGTGCTAACTGGTTCTACGACATTTCCACTTTCATCGATAACCGTTATGCCTGCAAGCGTATCTTCCATCATGGATTGTGAAAATTCTATTCTTAGCTTACCGCCTTCATAGGGCAATCTTTCACATATGCTACCGGTATCATTTACCGGTGTAACGAGATATGTATACTGCGCGCCAAGCACATATTCTTTGAGGTTATCTAGATACATTATATTGGGGGAACCCTCCTTACCTGGGCGGAGAGTTTGATTACAATACTGGATTCCCTGAAAATCTTCAACTGCCATATCCCGTTCAAATACATATACTCTGCCGTTCATAAAAAAGCTTACCTCATTGTCCACAGTATCGTACATCACTTTCATATGATACCATTCCCCTTGCTTCACTTCGGCCACTGCTTCTCCAAATGCTATTATATTACTTCCCTTTGCCTGAATATTCGTAAACCACTTGTTATTTTCGCTTTTTACTGACAAAATATTGCAGTCTGGTGCCGATTCAAAGTAAAAATCACCTTCCAGTACAATGATCCCGCGCACGCCGGAAACATTTGGAAAAAGGGTATACGGTGCTTCTCCTGTTTCTATTGACATCTTTAATACGTGACCGTGCTCACCCCCGACATCAATCACATCTCGGGACCCGTCTGCATTTCCACCATCTAAGTTATTGACGGGATCACCGGTGTCCTCAAAATCGGCGGTGTCTAAATAGCTCGCAATTTCTTCATATTCGGCGGCTTCCAGTACATATTCTTGTGACTGTACACCCGTGGACACGCTTTTCACAAAAATCCGATTTTCTCCGTCTTGCAGTGTGATGCCAACTGTCTCGGTATCGGCTGGCACTTCTAGGATTTTTGCATCACAGAGATATACTTCCAGGGTATCGTTGGCAGGTAAATTTTGCGCGTTAATCATAAAATCAACCACTGTTCCCGCCGGAAGCTTCCTCGTTTCCTCACAGCTCAGTGTAATTTGGGTTTTATTATCCCTTGCGGAAAAGGTTAGTGATTGCTGGATACTATTCCCCAACATATCTGTAATACCTGCAATTTGAACTGTATATTCCGCCCCCGGAACCAAATCAGTATTGAGCGGCACCGTTACAGTGTCCTGGTATCCTGCCGTGCTAACACTGCCAGTACCAGAAATCAAATTGTTCCCGCTGTCATAGATCTTCACTGAATCGCCTATATTTGCACCAAAGACCTTTTGCCCCATATTTACCGTATAGGATTCGATATCCGGTTCTACAATTCCATCCGTGTCACTGCCTGTTATTTCTGCATCCGCTGCATAATATACAAACATATCATCTATGCCAATTTGTGCCGCGCCAGATACCCGGTTCGTATTAAGATTGAGATAGGAAGTTGATTTAAACTCCGGTTCCGCCTGGTAAACTGATACCTTTTCCCCATTTAGCCATACCGTGATATTATTTGTCGTGTAATCCAGACCAATACAGAAATGGTTCCAACCAGTTGTATATGGTGTTTCCACTTCATCCAGAGTTGTCAGCATCCCGTTTCTCACAAGTATAATATTCGCAATCGTATCCGGCTTGTTCCAGTCGTTGCTAGGCCCCTTTGAGCTAATTGTAAAATACGTCTTATCATCAATATACGCCGAGAAACCTACCACCGCGTTTTGTGTAAGCGTGGTTTGAATATTGATAAATGGTGTTGTTCCGCTTTCTGGCACCTTCAGCAATAAGGACCGGCCGTAGTCTTTGTCAATTGGCTCCTCCAGATTTGCAATAATTTCTCCACTGGCATAATCCGTTCCCAATTGACGGCCTACCTGGATGCAGCCATAATCTTGGGTTCCAGCATAGTCTTCAAAGTTATAGAAAAATGGTATCTCATTGCCTACCGGCGCTTCTGTTAATGCTTCAAACGTTGCTGTCAGTTTCACATCGGCAGACGGCATAGAAAACACCAGTGGGTTTTCCGTCAGCTGTTGTGCGGTCAGCATCGCGCCTTCTGTTACCCAACCCACAAACTTATATCCCTCTGCTGGAGTTGCCTGAACCATCACGCTAGTCCCTGTCTCTAGCGTTTCCCCGGGCGTTACCACTGCTGCACTTCCCTGCCCTGTATCCGCAGAGGCAGCTGTGACCGTATATGTCCCTTGGGTGGCAACGAATGTAAGCGTTTTACTAATTGCATTACCCAGCGCATCTGTTATGCCGCTCACTTCCACCGTATACGTTTCGCCTAATCCCAGCGTTTCCGTCAAAGGTACTGTTACGGTATCCTGGTATTTCGTCGTACTCACGCTTCCGGTTCCGGAAATTAAAGTTCTTCCGCTGTCATAGATTTTCACCGAATCGCCAACATTTTCGCCAAACACCTTTTGCCCCATATTTACCGTATAGGATTCCGTATCCGGCGAAACAATCCCCTCATTGCCGCTGCCTGTCATTTCTGCATCCGCTACATAATATATAAACATGTCATCTATACCAATTTGAGTTGCTCCAGAAACCCGATTCGTATTCATATTAAAATAGAGCGTCCCTGTGAACTCCGGCGCAGCCTGATAAACGGAAACCTGTTCCCCATTCAGCCATACCGTAATTTTGTTCGTTGTGTAATCCAATCCGATGCAAAAATGGTTCCATCCAGCCGTACAAGGTACTTCCGTTCCATCTTTGATTGTCAGAGTTCCACTTCTCACTTTTATAATATCGGAAACTGTATCCGGACTGCCCCAATCATTGCTAGGCCCCTTTGATCCAAACGTGAAGCCTGTTTTATCATCAATATACGCTGAAAAACCAACAACCGCATTCTGTCCGAGCTCTGTCCAAAGATTGATAAATGGCGTTGTTCCACTTTCCGGCACGTTTAGCAACAGGGAGCGTCCATAGTCTTTGTCGAACGTCTCTTCCGAGTTTGCAGTGATTTCTCCACTGGCAAAATCTGTCCCGTATTGATTTCCCACCTCGATATATTGATAACGCCATCTTTTACCAAGAGTTGCAAACTCTTCAAAATCTTCGAAATCATAGAAAAACGGTTCCGTTAGTTCATCCGCTTTCACTTGCACCGCTGCGGTGCAAACAAGCAATGCCAAAACGATCAGAAAGCTGCCAAACTTTTTTATTTTCATTGCCACAACCTCCTACTGTGCAATTACGAATTCAGAAATGGAATTCCATGTATCCAAACTATTTTCGTATCCCACGTAACGAATATACCGCGCTGTCACACTGCCGACATCAAACGTTTCAAACTGGTCTGTCGTACCAGAACTTACGCCATCTGCATATATGGTGTTCCAGTTCACGCCGTCATTGGATACCTGAATGTCAAAATAGGACTGTCTTTCCGCACCTCTATAATAGGCAATCATCACCTTGCTAAACGTCACTTCTTCCCCCATGTCATACATCAGCCATTTGCCTTGTCCTGCTGATGACCAACGCGTTGACAGGCTCCAGTCAGAAACATTCACGGGCGCGTTCCCATCAGAATCGCTGGCTGTAATTGCTGTAGGCATATATACATTAACATGATAGGTATCCATAAAATCTTTTTTCAGCTCTTGCGTTGTCACATACAAAATCCGCGCAATGGCATCATACCTTAAGTTAATATATAGGACATCCTTCAAAGAGGATACGGGAATATAAAGAACGCTTCCTTCCTGCAACACTGCGCCCTGCGCAACCTGTTCCACACCGTTGATCAGATAGGTACTGCTACCCGCTGTATATACAGCATTGCCGCCCAATCCCGTAACGGTTACGGTATTTCCGTTGTACTGTACAGTGCCGCCTATTTCTTCTATTCCCTCTGCAGAAATATATGAAGTGCCGTCAATCAGTTTTGTGGGGTACTTCTGGTAGAGGAACAGGCCATTTTGGTACACTAGAAAATCGCCATAGCCTTCTTTTTCCACCTGTGGATAAACCACTTCCTCAGCAGTCATACCTGGTGCGGGCGTAATGGTGTACGCACCCGGAGCGCCTTTAAAGTACAGGACATTTTCATCCCCTTTTACCTCAACATAGGTGTCCGTTCCGCCACCGCTTACCTTCCATACACCTTCTGCAACATCGGCTATCATACAGGATACTTCGCTGTACCCATTGTCCCGTACCGTAAAGTTGACCGCACCGTCTTTGACATCGCCTTCTTTGGAAAACAAAACAAACCGATCTTTCACAGTAACGCCAGCAAATTCACTGGTTTCCTCTTGGTACATAGGCAGTTCCGGTAAATTCCGGTCATAATCTGTTACATACATGGCATTGAGGAACAAATCCTCCGTATTTGCCGATGCCGGCGACAATTCAATACGCCAATCTCCCGATTCAGAGTTGATTCCCTCTGCATCAGTATATGGATAATTTGCACCGTCCACCCAGCCTTCATACCCTTTACCACCGATTTTGTCAATCGTAAAGCGTTCGGGTAGCATGGTTTTGTTGACAAGCTTTCCGTTGAATCCATCTTCTGTCCTTGCAATCACCGTGGTATTTCCCTCTACCGATGGCTCTTCAATGCTGTGTAAAAGCCACTTCTTTTTATAGCTTGCATCAGAGGATACCACTCTGTCAAATACGACAAACGCCGCAGGGTAATCCTCATCAAACAAATCCATGAACACCATAGAACGTTTGTAATCTGTTACCTTATCGGTATATGCATTTGTGAGATCCGTTTTGAGGTACGAGAATTCCGGTGTGTATTCATTTGGGCCAATATATACGCCTTTTGTTTCAGCACGCAGATTCTCATCGCTCATCATTTCCTCATAAGTCGGCACGACAACCGTTGTCCTGCCAATTTGTCCGCCATCGTTTGCATAACCACCGCCAAGCCAGGTATCTTCTTCGGGGTCATAAACCGTGACAAGGTTGTGGGCTACCGTCCGTCTTGCATAATTATAATCATGGGCGGAACCATAGCCAACCTGATAGTTCCCAGAATCCAGCGCAAGCGTGCCTTTATAATAAATTTGGAAGGATCCGACGTCCTTGTGCATATGGTCTTCCAAATTGCGTTCATACGCTTTCATTTTCACGATTGCCGCAGGAGAAGAAAGCCCATTCTGCCAGCTTGTGCGCGCTGTAAGGGAGGTCAGAGGATAGGTCGTCGCATACGCCAGCGGCAAATCATCCGGATAAGACCATTCTTTATCCGGTTGTACAAACAGCAAACTCCATATTGGCTCTTTAGCGTAATTACTAAGCGAATTTTCCTTGATCCACTCGCCGCGAACGTAGGGGTTATCATATTCATTTCCACCAAACAGATAGGAAAGATAGGGGTTCACAGTATAGGTAAAATAGCGGTTTGTTCCCCAGTCATATACGTCCCCATCTTTCATAATCATCCCGATAGGCAGCCGGTCATAAATCCACAGAAGCGGCACATCGCCAATTTCAGATCCCAGTACATCAGTCAGCCCCATACGGTTAAAGATAATACTTGCCCAGTATTCCCAGCTCAAGCGGTATGGGCCGTAAGCGCTTCCATTGGGGTGCGCCCCAGACTTGTTAAACAGTTTTCTGGATTCAATATATTCCGAGAAAAAGCGTCCCGCCGTGAGGTTATACATTTGAGGGTCCTCATCATAGCAGGCAATCCCTGCGCTCATCAGGTCGCGCATAATTTCGCCCTCTCCTGAGTGAGAACCAATGGACGATCCTACCGTTGGTGGATAGCCAATTTCTTTTTCTGCCGCGATTTCTTTAAACCGGCGGATAAAGAAAGATTTATCATCATCCGTCAGCAAATCGTAACACCAGTCATATACCATAGCACCCGTCGTCATAACGTTGCCCATGGAACGGGTGATATCTTGTATGTTCGGGAATTTTACTGAGCCTATGTACTCTCTCATATATGCTATCGTTTGGCGTCCATGGTTGTCATCCACCTCACCCAGCAGGTACATCAGCGCTCTTGACTGTATTCTCACCAGTGTTGTTTCGTCGTAATTCCCGCTTTCACCATTATCTGGCAAATTACAGTTAAGCGTTTCATTTGCATAGTTTTTCACCGTTTCATAGGTGTCTTTCAATAAATCAGATTGGACATTGACTTTTATTTGTGCAATCGTTTCATCGTTCACAAACAGCCTGGGATGTCCCTCTGGCGGCGTGAAAGGCGGTTCCGGATACAGCATTCCAGACGTGTCAACCTGGGCCGGCATGTCATTCATTTCTATAGGGTTATATTCCTTATCAGCAGTAATAACCAGCTTATCCAAAATCAGACCGGCCTCCCTATACTTAAATTCAATCTTGAGTTGTCCG
>CALLNG010000147.1 GCA_938005345.1 uncultured Clostridia bacterium | reverse complement strand
CGATTGGTCCGGATGAAATTGCGGGAGATGTTTATGACCGTCTAGCAGAGATGGGGGCAGAGTTGTTGCTAAAAACCATCGAAAAAATTGAAAAAGGTGATGTACATCCTATTCCTCAAGATACGTCCCAGGTTTCATTTGCGCCCATGCTAAAGAAAGAAGATGGAAAGATTGATTGGACGCAATCGTCAGAAAAAATTGTGAATTTGATACGCGGCTTAAATCCATGGCCTGTCGCATATACATCTACCAATAAGGGTACAATGAAGATATACCGTGCAGAAAAAGAAATGGTTTCTTCTGATTTGCCGCCTGGGACCGTGATAGAAAATTCTGATTCTCTAACGGTGAAAACGGGGGATGGTTGTGTTCGGCTGTTAGAAGTACAACTGCAAGGAAAACGGAAAATGGACATTCGTGAATTTATTCGAGGAAATACCATTTCCATTGTACTCGATTGAAAGAAGGCGATATTTTGGGACCATTTTTTTATGGATTTGACTCGTATTATATATTGTTAGTAGTACCAGCACTGTTGTTGTCGATATATGCACAGTATCAGGTATCTGCAACATTCCAGCGTTATGCAACCATACCAAATAGCCGGCGTTTGACGGGGAGGGAGGCGGCATCCCAACTACTGCGGATCCATGGTATTTATGATGTAACGCTTGCTCATACAAGTGGAAATTTAAGTGACCATTTCGACCCGCATAAACGTGTTGTACGATTATCTGACGCTACAGACCAATCCTATTCCGTTGCGGCAGTTGGTGTAGCAGCGCATGAAATTGGGCATGTGATACAATATCAGCAGGGATACCTTCCCATTAAGCTAAGAAATGCAATCTTACCGTTTGCACAGATTGGTTCTAGCGCTGCAATCCCACTTTTTTTGATTGGTTTCATATTATCAAATGCTTTACTTGCTAAAGTTGGCGTGTTTTTATATTTGGGTGTAGTAATATTTCAACTGGTAACACTTCCTGTGGAACTAAATGCAAGTCATCGCGCCTTGATTGCATTGCGGGATAATGGCCTTTTGACACAGGAGGAACAACCAATGGCAAAAAAGGTATTGCAAGCGGCAGCTTTGACATATATAGCGTCCGCGTTAATGGGCATTGCACAATTGTTACGTTTCATGATGCTGACTAGGCGAAGAAACTGAAAAAAGAAAAAGGAGAGCCAATATGCAAAATCCAAGGTTGGATGTGCTTCAATTATGTTGTAAAATAGAACAAGAAGGCGCGTTTTCTAACTTGTTATTACAGGATTATTTCCGAAAGAATGCTGTGCCGCAAAAAGATAAAAACTTCATAGTACGCTTAGTATATGGTGTAATTCAGAATAAATTACGTCTAGATTTTATCATAGGACAATTTTCAAAGATTAAGCCAGCTAGACTGGACAATAAAATTCGTATTATTTTACGAATGGCAATTTACCAATCAGAATATATGGACCGCGTTCCAGATTATGCTTTAGTGAATGAAAGCGTCCAGATTGCAAAAACGATAGAATGTGCAAAATATAGTGGTTTTGTCAATGGTGTACTCCGCAGCTATTTACGCGGCAGATCCACCATTGCATACCCTAAAGCTATACTGCATTATTTAAGTACATACTATTCTTATCCGCAGTGGTTTGTCAAAATGGTGCGCGATAAATATAAGGATAAAACGGAATGGATACTGCAACAAGGAAATACACCACCTCCTGCTTGCATTCGAATGAATTCTTTGCGAACAAATAAGGCGGCATTGCAAATACATCTTCAGCAAGAAGGAATACAAGTAAAGCAAAGTTCGGTTTTGCAAGATTGTTTTATGCTGGATCATGGGATAGATTATGACCATTCTGCATCTTTTGCACAGGGGCTTTATACTCCACAAGATACCAGTTCTATGTTGGCTGCACGGATACTAGCACCAGAACCAGGACAAACTGTGATAGATATGTGTAGTGCACCTGGTGGTAAAACAACTTATTTGGCTGAATTAATGCAAAACCGTGGAAAAATTATTGCATGTGACCTGTATGCTCATAAATTGAGATTAGTACAACGGGCGTCAGAGCGCCTTGGTATAACCATCATAGAAACGAAACAGCAGGATGCAACCAGAAAGATGGAAGAGTGGAAAGACAAGGCGGACTGTGTACTTGTGGATGCACCATGTTCCGGTTTGGGGATCATTCGCCGAAAACCAGAAATCAAATGGACAAAATCTCTGGAGGACTGCCGAACCTTGGCCGCTATACAGTATCAGATCTTACAAGTAGCGGCATACTATGTAAAGCCAGGTGGTGTATTGGTTTATTCCACCTGCACCTTAACAAATGAGGAAAATAATGATATTTTTTACCGCTTTTTGCGGGAACATTCACAGTTTCAGGCTGAACCATTTATAGAATTCGTTCCGAAAGAATGGAAATTAGGTGCAAAACGGGGAAATATTCAGATATTGCCTGGAGAATTTAACTGTGATGGTTTTTATATTGCCAAAATGAAACGGATTTTATAGAGGTAAGGTTGAGATAGGATTGATAGATTTAAAAAGTTTGCGTTATGAGCAATTAGAATATCTTTTTCAACAGTGGCACGAACCGGCTTATCGTACTGGTCAAATTTTTTCTTGGATGCAACGCGGTATTAGCCGATTCGATGAGATGACGAATGTTCCTAAAGCACTTCGGGAAACATTATCGGCACAAACTGTTTTATCTTCATTAAAACAGGCTGGGAGATATCAATCGGAAGACGGCACAATCAAATATCTTTGGCAATTAGTGGATGATGAATGTATTGAAAGTGTTGTTATGGAGTATCATCATGGGTATAGTATTTGTATTTCAACGCAAGTTGGCTGCCGAATGGGTTGCAAATTCTGTGCATCTACACTTGCAGGTAAAGTGCGGGATTTAACTGCGGGGGAAATGTTGGATCAGGTTCTGTTCGCAGAAAAAGACCTAGGTAAGCGAATCTCTAATGTTGTTTTAATGGGAATTGGAGAACCGTTTGATAATTACCATAATGTCATCACATTTTTAAAAAATATTTCCCATCCTAAAGGGAGAAACTTGGGGCTTAGACACATTTCCATCTCAACCTGTGGATTGGTGGATAAAATTCTAGCATTTGCAGAAGAAGGGCTTCCAGTAACATTGTTGATATCCCTACATGCGCCTAATGATGTAATTCGAAACACTATTATGCCGGTAAATCATAAATATCATATAGATGCTCTACTGGATGCTTGTCGTACCTATATTAATAAGACAAAACGTCGCATTAGTTTTGAATATACTTTAATACATGGCGTCAATGATTCTGATTCTTGTGCAAAACAATTGGCTGAAAAATTGCAAGGTATGTTGTGCCATGTTAATTTGATACCAGTAAATCCTGTGGAAGAAAATGGGTTAAAACGCAGCAATGGTGCAACCATTAGACGGTTTCAATCCATTTTGCAGCAACAACACATCAATGCTACGGTGAGAAGGGAATTGGGAAGCGACATTAGTGCTTCTTGTGGTCAACTACGGCGGAAGCATATGAGAGAAAGGTGATGAAACGGATGCTAACAGCACAAGGCTATTCGCTACAAGGCGAACGCCACGGAACGAATCAAGATACGTATGCGATTAAATTAGAGAAAGAAAAGGGCCTCATTATTGTAGCGGATGGCATGGGTGGTCATCGTGCTGGCGATACAGCGAGCAAGATGGCAATTGAACTCATTGTAAAAGAATGTCAAAATAAAGGACCGGAAGCACTCCGTCGGGCAATTGATACCGCAAATTACGAAATTTTAAAAAAGGGAATGACAGAAGATGTCTATGCCGGAATGGGTACAACAATCGTTTTATGTTATATTCAAGCAAATAAAGGTTATATTGCCCATGTGGGGGATAGTAGGGCATATTTGCTTCACAACGAAGAAATAACACGTTTAACGCGTGACCATTCTCTGGTCGAAGAACTGATTAGCCATGGGGAAATTACTCCGGAAGAGGCATTGACCCACCCAATGAAAAATATTATCACAATGGCGCTTGGCGTAGAAGAACGAATTAAACCAGAATTTACAGAAATTACACTGCAAGATGGAGATAGTCTTTTGTTATGTTCAGACGGATTTTCTAACGTTGTTCCGGAAGAATTTATGGAAGAAACCATGCGCCGCTATGCGCCGCAGGAAAGCGTAAAATTACTTTGCGAAGAAGCAAAGAAGCGCGGAAGTACAGATGATATCACAGTGATAGTTTTACAAAAATCGAATGAGAGGGAAGGGTGAACCATGGAAATGATTGGAAAGATTCTCGCAAATCGTTATGAGATTTTGGAAAAACGCGGAAGCGGTGGTATGGCGGATGTATTCAAAGCGCGCGATAGACTGCTAAACCGTTTTGTGGCAGTAAAAATATTAAAAGATGACTTGCGGGATGATAAAGAATTCGTAGAACGTTTTAATTTTGAGGCACAGTCAGCTGCTGGATTGTCTCATCCTAACATTGTATCTGTCCACGATGTTGGAATGGAGGATGGAATTTACTATTTCATTATGGAATATGTGGATGGGATGTCCTTAAAAGATTATATCAAGCATGTCGGCGCATTAGACTGGCGGGAAGCCGCAGAATTTGCCATATCTATTTGCAGCGCTATTGACCATGCCCATAAAAAAAATATCATCCATCGAGATATCAAATCTCATAATATTCTTTTGACACGTGATGGTGTTGTAAAGGTTGCCGATTTCGGTATTGCCCGTGCCGTAACCTCTTCCACAGTTGTCCACGGGGGAAAGAATGTAGTGGGTTCTGTTCATTATTTTTCTCCTGAGCAGGCCTTGGGAAAAGCAATCGATTTTAAATCCGATATTTATTCTATTGGGGTTGTGTTGTATGAAATGTTAACAGGACAGCTCCCTTTTACTGGAGACAGCGCGTTTCAAGTGGCACGTATGCAGATTGAAACACCGCCTCAGCCGCCCGTCGAACGAAATCCGTCGATTCCGCAGGCTATGAATGATATCACATTAAAGGCGATGGAAAAACAACCTCAAAAACGGTATCAAAGCGCTGCGGAAATGCAGGGGGATCTCAAGACCGTTTTGCACAATCCGGCTGTGATGCTGGGAAAGGATATGGACGCAACACAATTTATGAGTGGTACACAGACAGCGACAATGATGGCACCAGACGTGGAAGATACTATCATTGGAGGTAATACTTTTTCTGGTGCACCACAGCAATCTTCTTATGGAACGACCGGTATGCCTTTTCAACAAACTGGCTATGCAAACAAT
>CALLNG010000146.1 GCA_938005345.1 uncultured Clostridia bacterium | reverse complement strand
CTACAGCAGCAGTATAATACCCGCGGCATCCGCATTATCAATACCATCCAAACCAATGGGATGGTCATTGATGATGCGTGGGCCGCTTTTTTAGGGGAACACCGTTTTTTAGTGGGCTTATCTTTGGATGGAACACAGGAGATACACGACCGCTTTCGCGTGGATGAAAAGGGAAATGGAACGTACCACCGCGTTATTGCTGCCGCGAAGCGTTTGAAAAAGCATCAAGTAGAGTTTAATATTTTGTGTGTTGTCAATAATGATGTGGCGCGCCATGCAAAACAGGTTTACCAAAACCTAAAGAAACAGGGATTCCGGTATTTGCAATTTATCCCCTGTTTGGATCCGTTCGGGGAGGAAATGCAAAAACAGCAGGATTTCTCCCTTTCCTTGGAACGCTTTACCGCTTTTTTGAAAGCAACGTTTGACTTGTACTACCAGGATTTTGAAAAGGGGGATTCAGTCAGTATTCGTACATTTGACAACTATGTGTCCATGATAGGCGGATATCCTCCCGAGGCATGTGGTATGGCGGGCGTTTGTTCCTGCTATTTTGTAGTGGAAGGAGATGGCAGTGTCTATCCATGCGACTTTTATGTTTTAGACCGTTACCGGCTGGGCAATATCCGGCAGGATAGTTTTGCTCAGATGAAACAGTCACAGACAGCGCGTACTTTTGTGGAAGAGTCGTGGTATGTGGAAGAAGGCTGTAAAACATGCCGTTGGCTGCCGATCTGCCGCGGCGGCTGCCGCCGGCACCGGGAACCTTTTGTGCAAGGGCATCCGCGAAGAAATATTTATTGTGATGCATACAGGACGTTTTTTGACTATGCTTATCCACGCATGGAAAAAATGGCTAGAAAACTGCTGACACAGCGGTAAAAGGAGCGAGTGATGGGATTGATTCATATTTATACAGGAAACGGAAAAGGAAAGACAACAGCGGCCTGTGGACTTGCCTGCCGTCAGCTGGGATATGGGAAACAGGTAGTGATGATCCAGTTTCTCAAGGGTGGTATGAGTGGTGAAACGGAATTTTTACGTAATCAAGCTAATTGCTGCGTACTGCGGCAAGAGGAACCTAAAAAATTTGTGTTTCAAATGAATGCGCAGGAAAAAGAACAGGAGAGACAGAAATGCTATGCGCTTTGGGAGAAAGCATGTGCTGCAGTGCAGCAAGCAGACTTGGTCATACTGGACGAAATTTTTGGCGTACTGTCCTGCGGTCTGCTATCCTTGCAAGATACACTCCAATTGGTACAAAATCTGCCACCCCAGTGCGAATTGGTGCTGACAGGGCGGGATGCGCCGCAGGAATGGGTACTACAGGCAGATTATGTAACCGATATGCAGGAGGTAAAACATCCCATGCAGCGGGGCGTACCTGCACGCCGCGGCATAGAATATTGATATAACGGATCCTCGAATCGCAAGGCCCCTACATAAAATATGGCTAGTATAAGGGAAAGTCACTGAAAAAGACGAGATATTTTCAGTTCACATCTATGTGGATGTTTCATATACTAGTAAGAGGGGCGCTGGTAACAAAACTAGCGCAATCAGGACAGAGGGGGCGCCGGTATGAGAGCATTTCAAAGGCGCGCATGGATTCGCCTCGGAATAGGGCGCAGAGGCAGTAGACTACTTTGGTTTGGAATCGTGTGTGTGATATTTTTGGCCTTATTGATGGCCAGTGTCAAATTTCACGGATTACTTTTGGACATGGCGGAGGCAAAGGTGAAATACCGGACTATGCAAATGGTGAATGAAACCGTCAGTCTTGCGATGAATCGGGAAGACGGGCAGTTTGAGAATTTGATTCTCATTGATAAAGATGCGCAGGGTAACGTACAGTCCATACATACGGATGTGACGAAGATGAATCTTTTACGCTCCACCATAGCGGAACAAATTTTAGCGGAGTTGAGTGAGGAAAACCGCATTGAAGTGCAAGTTCCGCTATCCAATTTATTTGGCATTACATTGCTGGGCGGAATGGGGCCAAGTGTACCAGTCCAGGTGATTCCCCTTTCTGAATTGCAGGCGACATTTCAAGATTCGTTTGAACAGGCTGGAATCAATCAGACAAAAATGCAAGTCATGATGCAGATTCATGTCAGTGTCGGCGTTATGGCGCCCACGCTACAGCGTACCGTAGAAATTGATGCAACTGTTCCGGTCGCGCAGGCGGTTATAGTGGGCGGTGTGCCGGAAAGCTACACACAAATCGAAGGAACGGAGAAAAATGCGGCGGATATTGGACTGGAAAAATTGCCGTAAAGCAATGGTGAACTATGATGGTTGCCTTTCGGAGAAATAGAAAAAGTCGTGCTTTTATAAAAGCACGACTTTTTAATATATGAATGATAAAAAATAACAGTATAGCAAAATATGGATATCACAAGTTTCGTGGGATAGGGAAGACGGCTGGAATGACTTCTATATTTAATACGATCGAACAAATTATTTTCATTTTTGAGAACTATCTTATTGACTCTGTTGTATGTTACGATTTTAAATAAGGAAAAAGCTTGAGACTTTGTCTCAAGCTTTTTCCTTATTTATATTTTATTATGGCTAGCACAAAGTGCCAGCTTTTTTATGGAGGAACTTTTGTTGACAATAAAAAGGAATCGGATACAGTTACGATTTGGGTATGAGAAGCTGCGCTCCTGCTTCTAGCGCGCCATCTTCACTTAGGTGATTGACTTCCTGAATTTTGGAAATTTTTGTATGGTACCGTTTGGCAATTTCCCAAAGGGAATCGCTTTTTTGTACATAATAGAGTACGATGGAGGAATCATCTGTGCTTTCCAGCGGCAATGCTTTGACGTCTGTTACAATGTCCACATTGCTTGTTTTGAAAACATTGGCATCCGCGTCGATGATAATCCGCGTTTCCACTTCACCGGCTGTTGTGATATTATAGCTGACATGGCTCACATCGCACAGCGCGTTCACACTGCAGCTAGAGTCGCCGTTGTTGCAGTCCAGCTCCATGCGGAAAGGAATTTCCTCTTTGAAATTGCTGAGAAGATTATCTTCTTTTTCTGATATGTACAACACGTAGGCGTCAATGCTTCCATCAATTATAACACGACCGCCTTGAACCGTGGCAGAGTTAACATAGGGTTTGGCAATGACATTATAAACCTGCAGTAGCGGCGGAACATCTGAAGGAATATTAATGACTGCTTTCACAGTGGACTGCCCGCTGACATAGTCATTGACCTCTTGCAGCTCTAAGCAGGAGGTGGTCAGCTGAAGGTCGTTTTGAGTGGAATAGGCATCATAGACCGCTTCTGCTTCCACTACTTCATCAGAACTAATTTGGATGTCTATTTTGACGTCCATAGATAGATTACGCATATCGCCGTCTACATCCGGAACCGCCTTCACATCGGCGGATTCAATGGAAAAAGCAATATGGGTATTTTGGTCTTCCGCAATGCCATCCGCATCCAGAATTTCAGTAAAAGGGATTTCATGGCAGGTGCACACAGGCATGGTTTCCTGCTCTGCACTGTATAGGGAGCACACCACCAAATCGCCTTTGGTTACCACTTTGTTACTGATGACTTTTACATCTTTGTTGCGGATAGATACATCCGATTT
Source organism: uncultured Clostridia bacterium (assembly GCA_938005345.1). Classification (GTDB taxonomy): domain Bacteria; phylum Bacillota; class Clostridia; order RUG12999; family RUG12999; genus JAAWTG01. Next base: position 744 of record CALLNG010000146.1, on the reverse strand, counting down.
TATAAGCGACTGGATGGAGGGTTGCCCAACTGGAACTGCTAGTGTATCGGATATGGAGATGCCGCAGGTGCGGTCAATGACACGGTGGCTGGTTCGGAATACACGTTTTCTAAGCTCGATATCCTCGCCGCTCATATCGGTAATAGTAGAAATTTTTTGTGCTTCCACCAACGTAATATCCAGGCTGACCACTGTTTTAATACCGATCTTCCGGCTGTTGATGAACTGAAATTCCACATGTTCCACGTCACAGCTTACATGGGACATCATATCTTGTTTGGCGCTGGGATGCTCTTCAATGTGATTAAATGGTGCGGAAGTGATAATGCTGGCTACTCCGGTTGCAGAAGCGGGGACATAGAGGATTTTATAGTCCACTTTTCCTGTGATGGTAATCCGGTCATTTTGCACTTCATGATGAAGCACCACTGCATTTGCATCGACTTGTAGAATTTTCAAAAGGTCTGGCTGGTAATCTGGCACAATCACATCATAGTCGGCAAGTACCTGTGGAGATAATTCTATTGAATGGCTGACTTCATATTCACTGCGCGTTATTTCTGTTGACATAAATCTGTTCTCCTCCCTTGTTCCTATTTCTTCAATTCAGTATATGTGTAATTATGGTATAATATGTTAAAAAATCGGCAGATATGACAAGGTAAGAATATTTAATGGGGCATTATGAGAAAAGAAAAAACACCAGCACACTAATGCGCTGGCGTTTTATATCGAAGATATAGA
>CALLNG010000145.1 GCA_938005345.1 uncultured Clostridia bacterium | reverse complement strand
ACATTGACGATTTTCTTGAAACGGTACGGCGGTACACGGATGCGGCCACCATTACAAAGCGCATGGTCGCAGAACTGATCGACCACATCGAGGTGTACCACGCTGAAAAGCAGGACGGCATTACCAACCAGCGCGTCGTTATTCACTATAACTGCATCGGTGCCTTTGATGTGCCGGAAGCTTTAGAAAATCTCCGGCATGCAGCCTTTTTCGGCATCCATCCTCCCACTCTAATTCTGCTTCTCCCTGCAGCACCAACACCCATTCTACCTGCGGCTGGTCATACCAAAACCCGTCCGGTGAATATTGACCTGTAGAAACAATTCGTTCCATACGCAAGACCCCGGTGTCCTCCAAAAGTTCTACCAGTTCTTCCTTTAATATTTCCTCCGGGATTGATTCCAATAAATTCATGCTTTTCCCCTTTCCTTGATGAACGTGTAAAAAAACTGCGCACAGATACATCCGTACGCAGTTTGTATTCTCGTTGATTTTTCTTATGCTTCTTCGTTTTCTGTTGCAATTTCCTCCTGTGCAGGTGCTTCTTCTGACGGAGCTGCCTCTGCATTTTCTTCCGTAGCTTCCGCTGCCGTTTCCTGTACCGCCGCTTCTGTCACAGCTGTATCTTCAGCAGATGTTTCCTCTACCGGAGCTTCCGGTGCAACAGCTTCCTCTGCTGGAGCCGTCTCCGTTTCCTTATCTACATTTTCTTCCGGCATATTGTCATATTCACCATCTTCCAATAAAGCACGGATACTCAACGAAACTTTTCCAGTATCTTCTTTGATATCAATAATTTTTGCTTGCACTTCTTGTCCAATTTTCAGTGCTTCCGCAACGTTACCAATACGGCGGTTTGCAATCTGCGAAATATGAATCAAACCGTCTACACCTTCTATAATTTCTGCAAAAGCTCCGAAAGATACCATTCTGACGATTTTACAGGTTACTACATCACCAACAGAATATTTGCTCTTAAAGATTTCCCATGGATTGTCTTCCACCCGTTTATATCCCAAAGATAATTTTTGTTTCTCTGTATCAATATCCTTGATATAGCATTCCACAACTTGTCCTTCGCTTAACACTTCAGACGGATGGTTGATACGTCTCCAGGACAGTTCCGAAATATGAATCAAGCCATCAACACCATCGACATCCACAAAAGCACCGAATGGTACTAAGCGTACAACCGTACCATTAACAATATCACCAACTTTGTGATTGGCTTCAAAGTGCAGCCATGGATTATCCTCATCTTTTCTATGTCCCAGTGAAATCTTGCGGTTTTCCGGGTCTAGTGCTTTGATAAATACATCAATTTCATCGCCGACTTTTACAACCTCAGACGGATGGTGAATTTTCTTCCAGGACATTTCTGATACATGCAGCAAACCATCTACACCGCCTAGGTCCACAAATGCGCCAAAATCTGTGATAGATTTCACAACGCCATGGTACTCTTTTCCCACTTCGGCTTCCGCCCAAAATGCATCCTGTTTCTTTTGGGATTCTTCTTTCAAAACGCTTTTGATAGAACCAACCACACGGTGACGGCGTTCATTGATGTCAATAATGCGCAGCGGAAATTCTTTTCCTTTTAATTCTGACAAATCCGCCATGTAGCGTTCACTAGCCTGGGAAGCGGGAACAAAAATGCGCATACCCTCTGCAAACACGGATACGCCTTTTTCCATTACTTCCACAACGCGCCCTGTTAAAACAGTGCCTGCTTCATAAGCTGCCACTATTTTTTCCCAGTTCTTTTTCTGTTCCACTTTCTTTTTGGAAAGCAGGACTTGTCCTTCCATGTCATTGACACGTACGACAAACACTTCAATTTCATCGCCAACTTTTACAAGATCGTTCGGGTCTACTGTCGGATCGTCCGACAGTTCAGACAGCGGAATGATACCGTCAGACTTAAAGCCGAGGTCTACCAATACTTCAGTGGGGCGAATTTCCATTACCGTACCGCGTACCGTCTCTCCTGTATTTAAAGTTTTTAAGGATTCTTCAAACAGCTGAGCAAATTCATTCCCTTGCTCCGTACCGTTTTTCATATTTTCCTCCATAGTGTGAATAACCTCCTTTATAATATGGTCGGGCGTTGACGCACCGGCCGTTATACCGATAGTAGCACCGCCATTGCAGCTGTCACCAAGTTCCTTTGCGTCTTCAATTATCACGGTATTTTTACAGTACTGGTTGCACACTTCAAATAATTTACGCGTATTGGAACTTTTTTTCCCGCCAATAACCACCATGCAGTCCACTTGTTTTGCAAGCGTGGCGGCCGCCTGCTGGCGCCGTGCCGTGGCACTGCAAATCGTGTTGCATACCACTACGTCTTGATGAAAAGACTTAAGCTTTTCCACTGCACGGTCAAATATATCTTGTTTTATCGTCGTTTGTGCCACGACGCAAATTCTCCCACCAAACTCTTTGGCCTCCGTTTCATCCCCTATTACTACGCTGTTTCCGCCGCACCAGCCGCAGATTCCACGCACCTCTGGATGAAGCCTATCTCCTATTATAACAATTTTATACCCCTTTTGGCAATACTTTTCTGCAATATTATGAATTTTTTTTACAAATGGACAAGTTAAATCCACAACACCACTAAAATTTTGCCGCAATTTTTCTTCTTCTTCGCGGCCTATCCCATGGGCGCGGATAATAATTTTTTCTTCATGCACCCCGTCAATTTCTTCCAGCGGCACGATGCCGCGCGTTCTTAAACGTTCTATTTCCTGTGGATTGTGTATCAACTCTCCATATGTATAAATTTTACCGCAGTGATCCGCTTCCTGCTCTGCCATTTCCACTGCGCGGCGGACACCAAAACAAAACCCACAACAGTCCGCCAATTTGATTCTACCCTGCAAGTTTTTTTCCACCTTCCATCAATGAAGCAATCCTCTCATACAGCAAATGCCGCAACACTTCGTTCTTATCTATACTGACGTTTTCTTCCATAATTTGTTCCACTTCCTCCAGGGTAATGCAGGGACCAATACGCACCTTCATTCTGGAAAAGGGGCGGTATTTCCCGCAAATAGCCACTGGAACGATCGGTACGCCGCTGCGCTGTGCAATAGTAACCGCACCTGGTTTTACATCTTTTTCCCGTAGCTGCGGACGCCTTGTTCCTTGTGGAAACATGAGCAAATTTTCGCCGCTGCGCAAAATCCGGATGCAGGTCTTCACTGCACTGACATCAGCACCGCCGCGCGTAATAGGCGTAGCGCCTAAGTGGCGAATCAGCCACGCAAACGGTTTGTTGTGAAACAGCTCTTCTTTTGCTAAAAACCGCAGCTGCCGCGGCACCATGACTGCAATCGTTGGCGGATCTAAATTACTCATATGGTTGGAACATAGCAACATCCCATCGCCGTCAGGCAAATTCTCTTTCCCCTCCAGGCGGATCCAAAACACTAGCTTATATAGCCCTAACACAATAAACCGAATTATCATATACACCGTTTTGTTCAATTCAACACATCCTTATGCAGGCATTTCCCAGCCTAGCTTTGCACAGACTGTTTCCAGCACTTTTTCGCAAGCTTCGTTCAAATTCAATCCGGTGGTATCTACCTCCACCGCGTCCTCCACTTTTTTTAAAGGAGCAAATGCGCGGCTGCTATCATTCTCATCTCGCTTTTGCATTTCTTGTAAAACTTGTTTATATTCCACTTTCATGCCTTTATCCTGTAGCTCTTTACAACGGCGGCGGGCCCGTTCCTGCACGCTGGCAGTCAAAAAGATTTTCACTTGGCTGTCTGGCAGCACGTAAGAGGCAATATCTCTGCCATCCATGACCACATCTTGCTTTTGGGCAATTTCCCGCTGCAGCTCAACCAGCTTCAACCGCACTTCCGGTATTTTGGAAACATCGGAAGCCGCCATGGATACTTCCGGCATTCGGATTTTTTCACTCACATCTATCCCGCAGACAGAAACCCGCTGCATGCCAGCTGCATCATGCCAAAGTTTCATTTCAATTTCTGGAAGCAACATTTTCACATCTTCCTCATTCTTAGGGTCTACGCCATGAGATAAGGCCCACCATCCCACAGCCCGGTACATTGCCCCAGTATCAATATACGTAAACCGGCATTTGTTTGCCAGATATTTCGCTATGGTACTTTTCCCGGCACCGGACGGTCCGTCAATTGCAATACTAATCAAATTTCCGGCTCTCTCCTTTTTCTCTTATATCACACGATGTCCCAGCCCGATTGCTACTTCATTGAGATGCAACAACCCAATCGTACAAAAGACACAGACGCAAATATTATCCTGATACCGCGCTACTGCAACCTTTCCGCCAATGTTCATACCAATAGCCTTCGCCG
>CALLNG010000144.1 GCA_938005345.1 uncultured Clostridia bacterium | reverse complement strand
AGCCTGATTGCTGTTTTTGGCCTTATATAAAATGCGTTTCTTTTCCGCTGGCCCATGAAGTACAATCTCCCGCTCTTTTTCCGTCAATTCGCAAAATGGTACGTCTGTGCGTACGCCCATTTCCCGGCATACATCCGTCATCAAAGACCACATCAGCGAATTCCAGGGGGCCACTGCCCCATCATCTATGGAAAGAGATTCATCCGGCACTAAAGTTGTTTCATCTACCGTCCGCACTATTCCCGTCCCGCCGCACGTCCTGCAAGCGCCTTCACTATTAAATGAGAAACTTTCCGCACTAGGTCCTTCAAAAGAGGTGCCGCATATTGGGCAAAGCAACTGTTTTCCCGCCGCCACAGCTGTTGTGGGATGCAGATAATGGCCGTTTGGGCAGCGGTGGCTGCCCAAACGGGAAAACATCAAACGAAGGCTGTTCAAAAGCTCTGTCGCAGTGCCAAAAGTGCTGCGTATTCCGGGGACGGCAGGCCTCTGGTGCAGGGCAAGGGCTGCCGGTACATTTTCAATGCTATCGATTCGCGCTTCGGCAGCCTGTGTCATCCGGCGCCTGGTATAGGTAGAAAGTGACTCCAGATACCGTCTTGACCCCTCAGAATACAAAACTCCAAGGGCCAATGAAGATTTTCCTGAACCAGAGACGCCAGCCACCCCAATCAACTTGCCCAGCGGGATGTCAATATCCAGATTTTTTAGATGAACGCGCGCGCCACGTATTTGAATGAACTCCGGATATTTTCGTTTCTGTTCCATATATTTGAATGACACAACGATGCCTCCCTTATTTGCTAGTACATTGTAAAATTCGGCGCAGCTAGACCGTATTTGGTATTCACCAATCTGCCATAGCAACCTCCGGCTTTCTCCTATTTTAATTATACTCAATTTCAAAGTGAAATCAAGTAGGCATAACGTTGAAACTTTTTTCACTTCCTATTCATCAATAGGGACATGTGTTTGGGATTCTAGAAATAAAATATAAAACTTATAGGTCGCAAAGCACCACTTCCTCATGATTCACCAAAATACATACACCACTCTCTGTTTTTCGTATTTGCACATTTTGGATTACACTTTCCCTTTGATATGTCTCAAACAAATTAACAAAAAGACATTTTTTAGCCCGTTGCCGCTGCACTGTATAATACAGCTTGCGGGTCGGTGGGTTATTGGGTCCAACTCCCGTAAAGCACTGTATTCCTGTTCCAAAGGAAAATAACCGCAAATACCCGTGCACCGTTTTCCACTCCTGCGTATGGATTGATTTTTCCTGTAGTTGCAGCACCTCTTTTAAGTAGCAAAGCGGTTTCTTGTTACTCCAGTTTTTAATCGGCTTTCCGGCTTGCTGCAAATTAGGTTCGCCGTCCACATGGACAATCCAGTCCGTACAACGTACTTCTGGGTGCTGTACTGTTACCACATCTATAAAATAATGTCCTTTCCAAATGATACGCCTTCGGTAACGTGTCCCTGCATACGCTTCATCGTTCCATTGTTTGATGACATACGTGGGCGGCATGTTATAAGGCTGCTGCCATTCAACCAAACAATCCAGCTTGATAGAATCTTCTGTGCGTTCATAGGCCAACACGCTGCTTTTTTGCGGCGGCTGGTTTTCCTCGTTCACCATTACCGTATTATGTGTCCCCGTGTTTTTATAATAATCATAGTGCCATGGCACCCCATATGGAACCGTTCCCAGGTCGCTGCACATCTGGTCGCCAAAGGCAGAAAAACTGATTCCAAGGCGGTCGTAATGGTCATGCTCCCCGCCAAATGGGTCGTGTTTTACTA
>CALLNG010000143.1 GCA_938005345.1 uncultured Clostridia bacterium | reverse complement strand
AGCAGCGAATCCGGGCACCCCTTTGCATTCCGCGACCGGGACGGACGCTGTTACCTGTTTTACCAGGGCAGCGCGGACGGGGGTGGTACCTGGTATTTGTCCAAGGAGGAGCTGCACTTTTGCGGCAGTGTGCCGCAGCTGAAAATGAAAGGGGGAAGCGGCGTTGGGAGCAGCGCAGATTTGGCACAGGATTGAGGAAAAAATGGCTTGGAGCAGCCGGGAGATTGGGGCTGGCATTCCCTATATTTCCATTGGCGGCGTGTATAGAGACAAGGGCAAGGACGATATCGCCTGGTGGACCAACGGCTTTTATGCGGGCATTTTGTGGATGTTGTACGAACAGACGGGCGATGCATTCTACCGCGAAAAAGCAGAATCCATCGAGCAGCGGCTGGACGAGGTGTTGTACAGCTTTGACGGCCTGCACCACGACGTGGGTTTTTTGTGGATGCCCACTGCAGTGCGCAGCTATGCGCTGACGGGAAACGAAACGTCCCGGCAGCGGGCCATGCTGGCGGCGAGTGTGCTGGCGTCCCGGTTTCGGCTCAGCGGCGGCTTCATCCGCGCCTGGAACGGGGAGGACAACCGGGCGCGCGCGATTATTGACTGCATGATGAACATTCCGCTGCTGTACTGGGCGTCGGAACAATGCGGCGATGACCGCTTTGCACAAATTGCCATGGCGCACGCCGATACCACGCTGCGGGCGTTTCTCCGCGGTGACGGCAGTGTAAACCATATTGTAGACTTTGACCCTGAAACCGGCGAGGTGGTAGATACGCCGCGAGGGCAGGGCTATGCGCCTGGATCCTCCTGGTCCCGCGGGCAGGCCTGGGCCATTTATGGGTTTGCCCAGAGCTATGAAGCGACAGGCGAGCAACGGTATTTGGATGCGGCAAAGCGCGTGGCGCACTACTATCTCAGCCAGACGGCGGAAGACAGCCTGCCCAAATGTGATTTTCGCCAGCCGCCCACGCCCGTCCTTTGGGATGCAACAGCCGGCGCGGTTGCCGCAGGCGGCCTGCTGCGCCTGGCGCGCTGCATGCAGGGGGCGGAGTCTGCGGGATACTACCGTGCGGCAAAGCGTATCGTGTGGGACTACGATGCCAGAATCTGCGATTGGAGCCGCAAGGAGCAGGGCATTGTCCGCATGGGAACAGGTGCGTACCATGGCAGCGACAGCGTCCATGTGCCCATTATATATGGAGATTATTATTATGTGGAAACCGTGCTGGGCCTGAAACAGTGGGAAGAAGAGCACGCATAAAGACAAAACTCAAGTGGCAGCAAAACCGCCCGCGAACTCGTCCGCGGGCGGTTTTGTTTTGGTATAGAAAAAAACGGTTTCGGCGCCGGGGATACTCGAGTGCGTCCATGTGCCGGGGG
>CALLNG010000142.1 GCA_938005345.1 uncultured Clostridia bacterium | reverse complement strand
GTTGCGCTGGTGCCCTGTCATACCTGTAATAGCATTATCCAAAATAATAACCGTAGATGCTCCCTTGTTATAGACAATATCAATAAGCCCCGTGATGCCGGAATGCATAAAGGTAGAATCGCCAATTACTGCCACCGCTTTTTTCCCAAACTCTCGACCGTTGGCTTTTTCCATACCATGCAGGCCGCTGATACTAGCGCCCATACAGACACAAACGTCAATGGCTTTCAGTGGCGCTGCCGCTCCTAAAGTGTAACAGCCAATGTCTCCACTTACATGCAAATTCAATTTGCTCAGCACGTAAAAAATACCACGGTGCGGACAGCCCGGACACATAACAGGCGGACGGACCGGCACATCCGCTGCCTCAAACTGCTTTTGCGGCCGGTTCTCCATGCCTGCACGAATCAATTCCGGCGTATATTCTCCCAGTAGCGTAAAACGTTCTTTTCCAATGACATTCACGCCGATAGAGCGGCAGTATTCTTCCAAAAACGGATCCAGTTCCTCAATTACAAAGACCTGCTCCACCTCTTTTACAAAGGATAAAATAGTCTCTTGGGGCAGAGGATATACCATGCCCAGCTTTAAGAAAGAGGCATCTGGCGCCGCTTCCTTTGCATATTGATACGTGATTCCCGACGTAATAATACCAATTTTTTTGCTGTTATATTCCACCTGATTGAGGTCACTCGTCTCTGCATACGTTGCTAAATCCCGCATCCGCTGTTCCACGATGACATGTTTGCCCTTTGCCATTGCCGGCATCATCACGTTTTTTGCAATATCCTTTTGATAGGGTTTCACGCCGACTTCCTGTCGCGCTTCTTCTTCTACCAGGCTTTGGGAATGCGCCACACGCGTTGTCAAACGCAAAATAACTGGAGTGTCAAATTGTTCACTCAATTCATAGGCTTTTTTGACAAACGCTTTACACTCACCGCTGTCTGCTGGTTCAAGCATTGGTAATTTAGCACCCTTGGCATAGTTGCGGCTATCCTGTTCGTTTTGAGAACTATGCATACCAGGATCATCTGCCACTACAATGACCATTCCGCCGCACACGCCGGTATAAGACGCGGTAAACATAGGGTCTGCCGCCACATTCATACCGACATGTTTCATCGCTGACAGCGAGCGTGCCCCTGTGATAGCTGCGCCCGTCGCTACCTCTACCGCTACCTTTTCATTAGGTGCCCATTCACAGTAAATCTCTTCATATTTCGACGCAAATTCTGTAATTTCTGTACTTGGTGTACCTGGATAGGACGATACGACTGTCACGCCAGCCTCATAGGCTCCGCGGGCAACCGCTTCATTTCCCAACATCAATCTTTTCATTGTTCTCCTCATTCCTTTCCGCCGCCTGCCAGGCAGCCGGCCTCTCCCATGATATATCAGGCTGTTGTTACCGTAAATCCACAACGCGTTTTGCTTTACCAGTGAACCGCTCCAGGCTCTTGGGTTCCACCAAAGAAATTTTGGCATCGATTCCCAGTACACTGTGCAGCCGTTCTTTGATTCGCTTATTGAGCTTTTCGAGTTCGCCATAGGATTCCAAAAGCGAACCATCTGTCAATTCCACTTTGATTTCCAGTGCGTCCGTGAAGCCTTTTTTGGTTACAATCAACTGATAGTGCGGTCCGACATGTTCCATCCCGACAATGACGCTTTCCACCTGGGATGGGAAAACATTAACCCCTTTAATAATCAGCATG
>CALLNG010000141.1 GCA_938005345.1 uncultured Clostridia bacterium | reverse complement strand
ATCGCATTGGGCCGTATTGCTCGAGGCTCTGTTTCAGAAGGGGAAACCCTATCGCTTTGTAAAAAAGACGGCACCAATGTGCCAGTGAAAGCCAACAAGTTGTATTTATATGAAGGACTCAAACGGATTGAAACGGAGAGCGCCAGCGTGGGGGATATCGTTTGTATTTCAGGGCTAGGCGATATCCAAATTGGTGAAACAATTTGTGCACTGGATCAAATTGATCCTCTGCCGGTTATTGAAGTGGACGAACCTACTATTTCTATGAATTTTTTAGTCAACAACAGCCCGTTTGCCGGCAAAGAGGGCAAGTTTGTTACTTCCCGCCATCTGCGTGACCGTCTATTCAAAGAACTGGAAACTAACGTCAGCCTACGAGTGGAGGAAACAGACAGTGCAGACTGCTTTAAGGTGTCGGGCCGCGGAGAATTGCACCTTTCTATTTTGATTGAAACCATGCGCCGCAGCGGATACGAATTTCAGGTTTCTAAACCGCAGGTCATCTTAAAACAAGAACATGGGCATACGTTAGAGCCGGTGGAACAGCTAATCATTGACGTACCAGAGGAATTTGTTGGGCCTGTTATGGAAAAGCTTGGTACCCGCAAGGCAGAAATGGTGAATATGCATGCACCGGTTGGCGGTTATACCCGCATGGAATTTCGCATTCCGTCCCGAGGTTTAATTGGATACCGCAATGAATTTTTGACGGATACCAAAGGCAACGGGATTATGAGTTCCATTTTGGACGGTTTTGAACCTTATAAAGGAGAAATCGAAACGCGCAATCATGGTTCTCTCATTGCATTTGAAGACGGCGAATCCATTACCTATGGCTTATATAATGCACAAAGCCGCGGCCGGCTATTTATCGGGCCAGGTGAAAAAGTGTATCAGGGTATGATTGTTGGGGAAAATGCCAAACAAGACGATTTGGTGGTCAACGTTTGCAAGAAAAAACAAGCGAGCAACATGCGTGCTTCCGGAAGTGACGAAGCGCTGCGTCTAACCCCGCATGTCGTGATGAGTTTGGAAAACTGTCTGGAATTTATCGCAGATGACGAATTGGTGGAGGTTACCCCTTCCAGCATTCGGCTGCGTAAAAAAATTCTGAATAATGACCAGCGTGCGCGGGAACGTAATAAAAAATAACATTGATTTTTATATGGGCCTATGGTATAATGAATGCATAATGTGGCGTTCAAACAGCCACACGACTTATATGCCGCAGGAAAAGGCGGCGGCACACATTTAAGTTGAAGTTCCGTCACGCCTCTAACTGGCATGACAGAATAAATAGCATACGCGCACTATCGGATTGGTACAAGGTAACGTTTACCTTCCGCAAGGGGGCTGCATGTGCTGTATTTTTTAAGAAAATTTATTGGAGGGGAAAACAATGAAAAAAATTGTGACACTCGCATTGGCTGCCCTGCTGTGCTTTGGCCTGCTGGCTGGCTGCGGCGAAACTACTGGTGAGACTGGAAAAACAGTTGCGACAAAGGCTGACCTGGATGGCGCTAGAATTGGTGTACAGGAAGGCACAACCGGAGATTTATATGTATCTGACCCGGAACAAGTGAAGGATGCACAAGTATCCCGTTTCAAAAAAGCAGTGGATGCTGCAGTTGACCTGAAAAACGGACGTTTGGATGCAGTGGTCGTGGACGAGCTCCCAGCGCAGAGAATTGTGGAAAAAAATTCTGACTTAACCATTTTGGATGAAGATTTCACCGAAGAGGATTACGCGATTGCTGTGAAAAAAGGCAATACTGAACTGCTGGATAAAATCAACACGGTGTTAGCTGAGATGAAACAGGATGGCCGCTTTGATACCATTGTCGCCGCCTTTATTGAAGGTGATGAAGAAGCAATGGCACAGCTGGCAGCTCTGCCCGCGCCGCAGGGTGAGACCGTGCTGCGCATGGGCACTAACGCCGAATTTGAGCCGTTTGAATATCGTGATGAAAACAATGAAATCACTGGATTTGACGTGGAAGTAGCCAAAGCGATTGCCCGCGACCTGGGCATGGGATTTGAAGTGACTGACATGGCATTCGACTCCCTCATCAATGCGCTGAGTTCCGACATGATTGATGTAGTTATTGCTGGAATGACAGTAACTGATGAAAGAAAACAAAATGTTGATTTTACCGATTCTTACTATACCTCCACGCAGGTTATTATTGTAAAGAAATAATTTTTCAGACCAATCAAGGCAGGCCGCTGTGGTCTGCCTTACTTTTCATAAGAGGAGAGTGAATTGATGGATGCTTTTATTGAAAGTTTCAGACAAAACCTTCTAGTTGGGGACCGCTGGCTACAGCTGCTCAAAGGGCTTGGCGTGACCATGAATATCACCGTTTGGGCCATGATTATTGGAACAATCGTTGGTTTGATTTTGGCTCTGATGAAAATTTCTAAACTTGGCCCCTTGCGTGCAATCGCAACTATCTATATTGATGTTGTCCGTGGTATTCCATTGGTTACCCAGCTGCTGATTATGTACTTTGTTATCTTCTCCAGTACTGGGCTATCCAAAGAACTAGTCGCAATTATCACATTTGGACTCAATTCCGGCGGATATGTGGCGGAAATTATCCGCTCCGGAATTGCCGGTGTAGACAAAGGACAGCTGGAGGCAGGACGCTCCCTAGGACTTACCCATGCACAGGCCATGACGCATATTGTCATGCCGCAAGCGATTAAAAACTTTCTACCCACTTATGCCAGTGAATTTATTGTATTGATAAAAGAAACGGCTGTTGTCGGGTATATTGCCATTGAAGATTTGACCAAAATTGCCGATGTCATCCGTAGCCGGACCTTTGATGCGTTTTTCCCTTTAATTACTGCGGCTTTAATGTACTTAGTGATTACCACAATTCTTTCTAAACTCTTTGCTTACCTAGAAAGGAGGATGAGGGCAAGTGATAACCGTTGAAAACTTACATAAACGCTTCGGCGAAAACCATGTCCTGCGTGGAATCAATGAAACTATTCATCAAGGGGAAAAAGTGGTAGTAATCGGGCCGTCCGGTTCTGGGAAATCCACTTTTCTTCGCTGTCTCAATCTCCTAGAAATGCCAACGGAAGGCAAAATTTATGTAGATGGTGCTTGCATCACAGACCGTGGCGTCAACATCAATCACGTTCGCCAGAAAATGGGTATGGTATTTCAACATTTTAATTTGTTCCCACACCTATCCGTTTTGAAAAACCTGACATTGGCGCCGACAAAATTAAAATTGCTGCCCAAAAAAGAAGCGGAAGAAAAAGCGGTGGAACTACTCACCCGCGTAGGTCTGGGAGACAAAATTCATGCTTATCCAAAACAGCTCTCCGGCGGCCAGCAGCAGCGTGTTGGTATTGCCCGCGCACTTGCAATGTCCCCTGAAATTATGCTATTTGATGAACCCACCTCTGCACTCGACCCCGAAATGGTCGGCGAAGTGCTTAATGTAATGAAACAGTTAGCCGATGAAGGCATGACCATGATTGTGGTTACCCATGAAATGGGGTTCGCACGGGAAGTTGCCAGCCGCGTTCTGTTTATGGACGAAGGCGTAATTTTGGAACAGGGAACACCGGATGATATTTTTAATCATCCCCAAAATGACCGAACTAAAGCATTTTTGAGCAAAATTCTATGATGCATAGCAACCAGATGTTCTGCAAAACAAAGGCTGCTGTCGTTTTTCCTTTATCATAAAGAAAGACAGCGGTTTTACTTCCAAGATTTCCATAAAAAATGCAGGAAACTATTGACTATTTCATAAAATTATGATAGAATAAAAGTAATGTTTCCGGCAGGCTTTACGATACACCTGCGAATTGGGAAACATGATATGCGCCCGTAGCTCAGCTGGATAGAGTGTCAGACTCCGACTCTGAAGGTCGTGCGTTCGAATCGCGTCGGGCGTACCAAAATACAAAAGAAGTCGGTTGATAGGAAATAACCGACTTCTTTTGTATTTTAAATTATAATTCTAGGGATATATAACAAATTATAGGGAGGTACTGAACATGGAGGATGGAAAAATTACTATCAAATATTTGCAAGAGTATCTAAAATCAAAGGATTATCATCCTGAACAGGTCAAAGACTATTTTCTCTATTTATCCGAAGAAATTGGTGAATTGGCAAGAGCAATTCATAAAAATCTAAGACCCACCGCTAATAATGAAATAAAAGAAACCATAGAAGAGGAACTATGGGACGTCCTCTATTATATACTTGCTATAGCGAATTGCTACAATATTAATATGGAAGAAATTATATCTAAGAAAGAAGCTATTAACAATTTAAAATATCATGATCCTATCAAATTTAGATATTAAACTGTTGATTGTTCCACATAAGGGTTTTGATTTTAGCAAGGGTGCCTTCGATTTGAGTTTCCCTTTGAATCAAAAAAGTAACGCGGCACGTTCCAATCGCATAAAATATAAACAAGAAAGCCCTATGTGAAAGGATGACTCCCTATGCGCTCTATATGGTTGAAAAGACTCAGTAATCTTTTATGTGTCAAAAGCATTGTAACAATCGTTTTGACAGCAGTATTTGCCTATCTCTCCATTATGGGAAATATTTCAGGCCATGATTTTCTCACTGTTTTTTCTGTCGTCATTGCGTTTTATTTTGGCACCCAAAGTCAGCGTCTCAATGAAAAAATAACGGAAAAGACGGTTGAAAAAACACAACAAAACCAAGTTTAACATAAAGCCGCAAAATATAAAGTCTATTGTATTTCTCTAGTTCCCAGCTAAAAAACATAGAATAAAATGACGCTCATTTTACAATACTAATTGTAAAAAAGGAGCGTGTCACCATGTTTAAACATGAAAAACAATTATTTCATCCAGTCCAAGTAGAAAAACCAAACCCACAGTATGCTGCACTGTTACAAGAACAACTTGGCGGCGCCAATGGAGAATTGAAAGCTGCAATGCAGTATATGTCCCAGAGTTTTCGAATCAAAGACCCCGAAATTA
>CALLNG010000140.1 GCA_938005345.1 uncultured Clostridia bacterium | reverse complement strand
TGACCCAACACGATCTTCGGCGTGCCAGAAAAGAGGCTGGGTTGACAGAATGAAGCAACTCTTGATTTTTGGTGTGGGTGGCTTTGTGGGAAGATATCTTGCAGAGGAATTTCGCAATTCCGGATATGACGTCTATGGCACGGATATTGTGCAAACGCCGTCCATTCCAGGGTACGTTCGTTTCCTGCAATGTGATATACTCAATGCCCAAGCCGTTGCAGAGCTTATTGAGGCCGTTAGGCCTACGCACATTATCAATCTTGCCGCTATCAGCAGCGTGGCGCAGTCTTGGAAGCAACCGCAGAAAACAATTGCTGTAAATGTCGAAGGCACACTCAATATTTTGGAGGGAACTCGCAAAAATAACCTGTCACCCAAAGTGCTGATGATTGGCTCATCAGAAGAGTACGCAATTTGTGACAAACCCATTCGGGAGGACTTTACGCTGGCTGCAAATAATCCTTACGGAATTTCCAAAACAATGCAGGAACGCTTTCTGGGGTTGTATCGGGAGCGCTATCAAATGCAGATTTATCAGGTCAGGTCGTTCAACCATACTGGGGTTGGACAGTCGTCTTCCTTTGTGCTGGCAGGTTGGTGCGATCAAGCCGCTGAAATTGAAATAAGCGGAAGGCCAGGTATATTAAAGGTGGGGAACCTGGATGTCCGAAGAGATTTTTCTGATGTTAGAGATGTTGTAAGGGCATACCGAATGGTGATCGAATCGGACGACTGTCATACCGTTTATAATGTTGGTAGTGGAACGGCATACAGTCTACGGCAGATGGTGAAATGCATTATATCCTTTTGCAAGCAACCTATAGGTATTCAAATAACCCCCGAACTGTTTCGGCCGGCAGACAATCCCATTATCTGCTGTGATCATCAGCAGATAACCGAAAAATTGGGTTGGAAACCCCGTTATACACTTGAGGATACCCTTCAGCAGATGTTCGAATCCAGTAAACAGAAGCACCTGGAAAGGAGGATTGAGCAATGAAAATGATAATTATGGCCGGCGGTTCCGGATCCAGACTTTGGCCACTTAGCCGCACGCATTATCCTAAACAATTTTTAAAACTGAATGGAATGGAACATTCCATTTTTCAGCTGACGTTGGAACGTTGCCTCCTGATGGGAAAAATGGAAGACATATATATTGTTAGTAGCAGCGATTATCTGCATCTGATACGTGGTCAGATTGAAGAAATCGGGTTGGATTTTTACCAGGATCATGTTCTTTTGGAACCCGTACCGAAAAATACTCTGCCGGCAATTATGTATGCAGTATGTGCTATCCGGCGCGGTGGAAATGATGTCTGTGCCGTATTTGCATCCGATCATATTATTGAGCGACCGGATGTACTTGCCAGCACCATATTGCAAACACAGGCGCTTGCCAGACAGGGTTTTGTAACTTTTGGCATCGTGCCTACTGAACCGGAAACAGGCTATGGGTATATCAAACCCGGCCCAAAGGTTCCCGGGGGGATGGAAGTTTCTGAATTTAAGGAAAAGCCTGATCTGGAACATGCCAAAAAATACTGTGCCAATGGCTATCTTTGGAACAGTGGTATCTTTATGTTTGAAACCGGACAGTTTGTTGAGGCGGTAAAAAGGTTTAATCCGGAAGTGTACCAGGCTTTTCAATTGCCGACACACCAGGAAGCCTATGAGGCAACGCCTGCTATTTCAGTTGACTATGGGTTGATTGAAAAACTGGATCGAGTATTTTGCGTTCCGCTTGATATAGGCTGGAATGATCTTGGAAATTTCACCACTTTCTATGATCGTTATCACTCCAACCAGGACGAAAATGGAAATGTATATTTTAACCGTGAAATCATGCTGAACTGTAAAAATGACATGGTCTATTCCGAAGGAAACAAGGCGATTGCCATGGTAGGCATGACGGATACCGTAGTAATTGACCAGAAGGATGCTCTGCTTATCTGCCATCGTGACTGTACACAGCACATTAAGGAGGTAGTAGCAAAGCTAAAGGAAATTCACGATCCCCGCGCAGATAGACATATGACGGAATACTATTCCTTTGGTTCAGTTACAATCCTTGAGAGCAGCAAGATGTTCAGCGTCAAAAAGCTGTTTATATCGCCTGGTAAAAAAATGGATTACATAGCCGCATCTAATACAAAGGAACATTGGATTGTCATCAAGGGTACAGCTATTGTAAGTGGAGATGATATAGAAACCAGACTGGATGAGGGAGAAAGCTTTTGTGCTCAGCCTCATATACGCTATCACTTTATGAATCCTGCCAATGTAACGCTGGCATTTATTCAGGTACAGCTTAGGAAAACGTTTTCTGATGATGCGTTGATTTGATCAATCAATGTGAAAAAAGGAATTGAGAGACTGAGGATGAACAGAAAGTTTTTTAAAGGTTATTGTGTAGTAATTACCCTCATTCTATTTCTTCCACTTTTGGGTACATGCATAAACTTTGGTGCACGCTTGGTAGATAGCGATTTTCAGCTAAAGGAACCCGAGCTGAGTGGCGTTGTCGATGTGCCAGAAAAACCTGAAATATCGCTTAAAAACCTTGCATCAGGAACATTTCAAGACAAACTGGAGGATTATCTTGAGTACCATCTTTTTACCAGGAGGATCCTTACCCGGACATACAATCAGCTGCTTTATAGCGTATTCCATTCTACAGACAATCGTGAGATGCTGGTGGGCCAAGATGATTATGTATTTGAAAAGGCCTATGCAACCGCATATTTAACTGAACTTACAGACGAAGAAATCCGGGCGCTGGAATACAGTATCGGGCGCGTTGATAAATTGCATGATCTGCTTAAAGAGCGGGGAATACCGCTGGTTGTCAGGATGTCGCCTTCCAAAGCAGAATTATATCCGGAATATTTGCCATCAGCCTATGACCGTTTTATAGAGATGAAGCAGGTGGGAGCCTATGCTGCCAACTGGTATCAGGCTTTTACTGACATTATAAATAAAACCGATATCCCCGTGTACGACCGGCATGAAATGCTGGTACAGATGAAGAATAACGGAGAAATTGTTTTTGCCAAAGGTGGAACCCATTGGACGCTTGCCCCCATGGCTGAATATATCAATGGTTTAAATGCCCTTTTAGAGGAGCTTTTGGAGATCAAACTTGGACGGATGGTGGTAGCGCAGAAAGAGGACGTTTTGGGCAAAATGGGCAACGTGGATGACAGCGATATATGGCAAATTTGCTGGAATGCCCTGAATGCAGAACCCAATTATTTATCTCCGCATATTCAGTATACTTCAACAGCGGGGGATGCGCCGCTGCATGTGTTTATGGTGGGACAGAGCTTCTCAACGCTGTTGCTTTCAACAATTTATAGTGTGGAGAGACCCGTATGGACAGAGACGTATTTTTCCTGGTATAATTCGCGAGTACTTCAGTACAAAGAGGGGTATACAGGGGGGATTCAGCACTCTGAAACCACCGATGATTATGAGCAGTATCTCCAGGCAGATGTCATTATATTGGAATTCCTTGAAAGCGGGCCTGGATGGATTCAATTTGAGTTTGTTGAAAATATGTTGCATTATCTTGAAGAAAATGAGGAAACCGCATGATATTCTCATCCACTCTGTTCCTGTTCTTTTTCTTTCCAGTTTATTTTGTGGTGTTCTATGTGCTAAAAAAGAACATTCGCATACAGAATGTCTGGATCATTTTGGGAAGCGTGCTGTTTTACGCATATGGCGCGCGTGAGTTTTTTCTTATTGTGCTCGGCACGTTGCTGATCGACTATTGTTTGGGATTATTGATTTACAAGCATAAGCGATTTGCCAAGCTATTTACGGCTCTGGATGTTATTATCAACATTGGAATACTGGCATACTTCAAGTATCTTAACTTTTTTATTGATAACATCAATTTGATTTTTGCGCAGTTGGGCTGGAACCCAATTCTATTTACAAGGATCGCTTTGCCGTTGGGTGTGTCCTTTGTTGTCTTTCAAAAGATGACCTATTGCCTGGATATTGCAAAAGGCATATCCCAGCCAACAAACAACTTCTTTTATCTGTTGGAATACCTGCTTATTTTCCCGCAGATTGTTGCTGGACCAATTGTAAAATACAACGAAATTTCGGATCAGATTCAGCAACGCAATATAACCCGTGATTCTTTCTCAAACGGTTTTAACCGTTTTGCCATAGGCCTATTTAAAAAAGTTTGGATTGCGGATGTTGTCGCCCGGATTGCGGATTCGGTGTTTGAAGCGCATGCCCTAGGCGGAGTTCCCCTCGACTATGCTTGGCTTGGAATAATAGCGTATACTTTTCAAATATATTTTGATTTTTCAGCCTATAGTGACATGGCCATTGGTATGCTGGCTATGATGGGTTTCCATATTCAGGAGAACTTTAATAAGCCGTACTCCGCTTTAAGTGTGACTGATTTTTGGAAACGCTGGCACATATCCATGACTTCCTGGTTTCGGGAATATCTTTATTTCCCGCTGGGAGGAAACCGTAAAGGACCTGTGCGAACCTATATAAATCAGTGGATTGTCTTTTTGGTATCGGGTTTTTGGCATGGAGCGTCTTGGAATTTTATCTTTTGGGGAGGATATCATGGAACGTTGCTTTGTGCAGAACGCTCTTTCTTATTAAAAAGGATACAGCGCATTCCGCGCTGGATTCGATGGGGTGTCACCCTTTTTGTGGTAATGATCGGATGGATATTTTTCCGGGTTGAGAACATTAAACTAGCAGTTAACTATATTGGAGCTCTATTTGATTTCAACAATTACTTTACGCATGTTAACCCATCGTATATACTGGTTATTGATGCCAGAGAATGGTTTATACTTGGACTGGCAGCGGCTATCAGCTTTTTGCCCCTCTTTTCTGGATTATATGGCAGGCTAACCCGGAAGGCTCGCCAACACCCGACTTGGGTTGCTACAGGGTAATTGCTCCTTTTTGCCTTGGCAGCCTTGAAAGTGATTACGGGTTCCATAAGTCCTTTTATTTATTTCCGATTTTAAGAAGTACCCTACCAAACAAAATTATCATTATTGAAAGGATGAAATGAAATGGCAACGTTCAACCCTATGGTAAGCATCGTAATCCCAGTTTATAACGGTGAAAACTACTTGAAAGAGGCTATTGACAGCGCGCTGGCTCAGACTTATAAAAATCTTGAAATTATTGTGGTTAATGACGGCTCTACCGACGCTACGGAACAAATTGCGCTTTCATATGGAGATAAAATCCGTTACTTTTCTAAAGAGAATGGCGGTACATCCACTGCATTAAATCTAGCCATTCAAAACATGAAGGGCGAGTACTTTTCTTGGCTGAGCCATGACGATCTGTATTACCCGCAGAAAATTGCCCGTAATGTAGAAGAACTGGCCAAGTTGGAAAACAAAGATACCATTATCATTTCCGATCTGGATGGCATGACGGATCATACCAGAACTTTTAAGACCGCGGGTTATCAGGAACATCGTGATGCCTATCCCAAACGCAATACATCTTATCTTTATCCCGTAATTTATAACAAAACGCATGGGTGTACGCACCTTATTTCCAAAAAGGTATTTGAAACGGTCGGGTTGTTTGATGTAAATGAACGCGTCGCACATGATTTTGAGTTTTATTATAGGGCATTTGCGAAGTTTCCGCACCACTATATTGATGAACCCCTGGTTACGGCCCGCGACTCCTCCAACCGAACAGGACGTCGTGCGCATACTCGTGGAAATGTAGAGTATAGCCTGTTATACATCGATATTCTGGAACACTTGAGTGAGGAGGAAATTGAGAAAATTGCTCCTTCCATGAAAGCGTTCTTAAACGATATGGAATTTTTCTTCTATTATGCTGATTATTCCATTGCATTGGATTATGTTGAGGTTATTGCTGAGGGCAAAGGCATCAAAACCCGGTTTGGAAGGCGCGAACTTCCCGATCCGTTTGCTCCTACCCAGAATGACAATGACGAGAACACAGTGACTGCCCCTTCGGAACAGAAAATTCCGTTTGTCCGAAGGGCAATTAGAGCTGTGAAAAAGAATGGGATAGATGGTTGCGCAAAAATGCTCTTTGAACGGATAAAGGCTAAATGTGTAAAGTGAACGCATGAGAACGCGGCCTTACAAACTTTTTTGATTTACGGAGGGCTGGAATGAAACCAATTCTTTTTATGAAACGCATTTGTAAAAAGACCGCCAAAACCATTTTGCCATCTAATTTATATCAAAAGGCGCGTTCCGTATATCACAGAACTTCGCTTCCGCCAATTCAAACCATTGAATACGCCTATCCAAAATCGCAAAAACTGCCTTTTGGCGTAAACCTCTTTTGCTATTGCACCGATAACAGTGCGGGAACGGAGGCACATTTACTACAGCTTGCATTGGAAGCGTCAAAGGTCCCTTATCAGATTGTTGACTTGAGTAGACCAGAGAAGTTTGAAAAAGAAATCAAGCAAGTCCAGTTGTACTACATAAATCTGATTGTTTGCCATGCTGCATCGGGGACACCGGCGAAGCTGCGTCTATTTGGCATAGATCCCATGAAACACTATAATATTGGCTATTGGGCTTGGGAAGTATCGGTACTTCCGGATGTATTCTGTGCAGGATTGGATATTTTTCAGGAAATATGGACCATGTCTGCGTTTTGCACAAATACGTTGGAAAAAAAAGCGAGAGTACCAGTGCTGACCATTCCTCTGTATGCCAATCCAGACAGAACAGTTTTAAAAAACGGACGTGAGTATTTTAAGTTCTCCCCAAATGCCTTTTTGTTTATGATTGCTTACGACTGCACAAGCTTTGTGTCACGAAAAAATCCTCAGGCGGCAGTGCAAGCGTTCATGCAGGCCTTTGCACCTGAAGATGAACAAGTAGGGCTTGTTTTAAAACTATCCTATCCAGATAACTATAAACAGCATATTGAAGAATTGTTAAAGCTACTGGCCCCCTATAAGAACGTTTATTATATCGATAGTCGCTTGTCTGACAATGAAATGAGAACGTTGCTTCATACCGTTAACACATATGTAACGTTGCACCGCGGTGAAGGCTTTGGGCTTGTACCGTTGGAAGCCATGTCCCTAGGTACACCGGTCATTTCAACGGAGTATATGAATCATATGAATACGGCACTTGTAGGCTATGATCTTGTACCGGTAAACGGCGAGTATGTAGGCTCAAAACAAGGAGACGGAATGGTGTGGGCCGAGCCGCATGTTGACGAAGCGGCGGAGCATATGCGCCGCATGGTGCATGATGAGCAATGGAGAAAGAAACTTATTGAGCATGGCAAACGTACGGCAGAATGTTACAGTGTTCACAAGATGATCCTGCAGAAGGGAGCGTTTTTTATGTGGTTTGATACGATACTCTGGCTGGCTGCCATCGTTGCCTTTATCGCGGTCGAGGCCGCCACCACGGCCCTTGTCTCGGTTTGGTTTGCCGTGGGCGCAGCGGC
>CALLNG010000139.1 GCA_938005345.1 uncultured Clostridia bacterium | reverse complement strand
ACAGCTTCCAGATATCAGATTCCAGTTATTGAAGTGGTTGTCAACAACCATGTACTTGGTATGGTCAGACAGTGGCAGACATTGTTTTATGGCGAACGCTATTCAGCCACTGTTTTAAATGATAGTGTTGATTATGTAAAGGTTGCCGAAGCCATGGGCGTGGATGGCCGACGCGTGACAACACAGAAAGAATTTGATGAAGCCATTCAGTGGGCAATCAATTTAAAGAAGCCGGTTCTCATCGATTGTATGATTGATCCGGATGATAAGGTATGGCCGATGGTTGCTCCCGGAGCATCCATTGCAGATGCATTTTCCGAGGAAGACCTCGACAATTAATATCCGTAAACCACCTTTTGGTTTAAATATATAACAATTCATCTAAAAAGGAGAGAAGAAAAATGCATAGATGCAGCACTTGTTATGGAACGGGAGAAGAAAGATGCCCACGGTGTGGTGGTACAGGCAAAATAGAAAATGAATGTTGTTATTATTGTGATGGACAAGGAAGAATAACATGCCCTGTATGTAACGGAAGTGGGAAAGCAGATGATTAATATAGGTGGGGAGAAGTACGGCTTGTCCTTATTATATCTTTAGGCAAAATGATTATTTTTGTTATAAAAAAGACGGCTATATCAACAATGAAGTTTATCAACGATATTGTAAAAACTATGATTATCCAAATTGTCCTATTTACAAAAGAGAGGAAAACAATGGTTGTTACATTACCACCGCTTGTATAACGGTCCTAGGCTGTGCGGACGATGGCGAAGAACTAACATTGCTCAGAGCTTTCCGTGATACGTATATGAATCAATATGAAAGGCTTCGTGCTGAAATACAAGAATATTATGAGGCAGCGCCGAAGATTGTGGAACGGATAAATGCACAAAACAACTTTTATGAAATCTATAGGACCATATTTGATACAATGATTGCACCATGCATGCAATCCATTCAATTATTTCAGTTTGATGAAGCATATCAAATTTATAAGAGTGGATATCTTAAATTAAAGGAATTATTTTATTGCTAGAAAAAACTATTTGGGAAACGTTTTCAGTAGTTTCATAGAGATGGACCCTATGATAGAACCGTTCTATCATAGGGTCCTTTATATTCTAGCATTTCAACAATCCAGTATGATTTGCCGCTTAGTTTTTACTCTGTTGATACGCATCAATAATCTTTTGTGCAACCATAGGAGGCGCCTGTTCATAGCGCTCAAACTCAAACGTAAATGAGCCGCGCCCCTGCGTAATGGAACGCAAGTCAATGGCATACTTGGCCATTTCAGACATTGGTACCTCTGCGACAATTTTACCCGGTTCCATGCCAATAACACGTCCCCGGCGTTTGTTAATGTCACCCATAACATCTCCAGTATACTGGTCGGAAACATTCACTTCTAGATGGCCGATTGGTTCCAGTAATATGGGGCCGGCATGAATCAATTCTTTGAAAGCAAGATGTGCCGCCATCTTAAATGCCATTTCGGAAGAGTCTACATCATGGTAAGATCCGTCATACAACGTTGCCTTGAGCCCAACGACCCTGTAGCCGGCCTGAATGCCGCCCGCCATCATTTCCTGCAACCCTTTTTCTACAGCGGGATGGTAGTTTTTCGGTACGCTTCCTCCAAAGATTTTTTCTTCAAAAACCAAGTCTTCGCTGTCGCAGGGTTCAAATTCAATTTTTACATGGCCATATTGCCCATGACCGCCGGACTGTTTTTTGTGTTTCCCTTCTGCCTGAATTTTTTTGGTAATCGTTTCGCGATACAGTACTTTGGGTTCTTCCAACCGTACTTCTGTGCCAAAATCCTTCAGCCGTGCAACCACCACTTCCAAATGCTGGTCACCCAGGCCAGAAACAATAAGTTGATGAGATTCCGGGTCGTTGCGGAAGGAAAGCGTTTGATCCTCTGCCGTTAATTTATGCAGGCCGGAACTGATTTTTTCTTCATCGCCGCGCGCGACAGGAATGACCGCCATAGAATAAACGGGATGCGGGAACACAATAGGGGGAATTAGCAACTGTTTGGATTGACTGCACAGCGTATCGCCAGTATTGGTAGTATTAAGCTTTGCAACTGCGCCAATATCGCCTGCGCCAACTGCGGCAATATCAAGTTTTTCTTTGCCTTGCAAAGAAAATAACGGACCAATTTTTTCTGTTGTACCCTGTGTCGCATTATAGACGGTACTGTT
This sequence comes from uncultured Clostridia bacterium, assembly GCA_938005345.1. Taxonomy (GTDB): domain Bacteria; phylum Bacillota; class Clostridia; order RUG12999; family RUG12999; genus JAAWTG01. The sequence continues at coordinate 8,078 of CALLNG010000139.1, read as the reverse complement.
TGGCATGATTTTACCGGAAAAGACGCGGAACAATGAAAATTTTCCAATAAAAGGGTCAACAATCGTCTTAAAAACGAGGGCAGCCAGCGGTTCATTGTCATCACAAACGAGCGGCACCATTTCGTTTTGTACGGCTGCGGTTTGTGGTGTAGTCTCTTTGGGAGAAGGCGCATAGGCAATCAAATTGTCCGCAAACGTATCCATGTTCAAATTAGCCGAAGCACTGCCGCAAAAAACAGGAAACAGGTTCCGTGCGGCGATGGCCTCTTTGAGACCGCTTAAAAATTCCGCGTCTGTAAAGGCTTCGTCCGCAAAAAACTTTTCCATCAATGTTTCATTGGTTTCCGCAATTACCTCGTTGATAGTTGATTTGATGTCTGCAATAGTGGACTGATAGGAGTCATCCAGCGGAATTTCTGTCTTTTTCTTCCCATCAAACCGATACGCTTTTTCATGGATTACATCTACATAGCCGGTAAAAGCAGCGCCTTCTTTAATTGGTATTTCAAAGGGCAGAACATTTGGCCCAAAAGAGGACTGCAACTCTGTTAGGACCTCGTCAAATTTTGCATTTTCGTGATCCATTTTATTGACAAAAAACAAAATGGGCTTTTCCCGTGTTACTGCATGCTTGAAAGCCAACGCACCGCCTACACGGGGACCAGATTTTCCACTGACTACGACAACCGCAGTGTCACTGGCGTCGACGCAGGCATGCATGTCGCCGATAAAGTCAAAATACCCCGGTGTATCAAGTAGGTTTATTTTATAGCCATTCCATTCCAATGCGGCAAGGGAAGCACGGATGGACAGTTCACGTTTGATTTCCTGGCTGTCATAATCACATACTGTATTACCATCAGCGGTTTTGCCGATTCTGGAAATAGCGTCGCTGTTAAATAACATTGCTTCTGCCATTGAGGTCTTTCCTGCTTTACTGTGTGCAATCAGGCAAATATTCCTGATTTTATCTGCTTGAACTGTTTTCATATTACCCTATTCCTCCTTTGGAAGTGTATATTGATACTTACTTGTATCCTATTTGAAAAATCGGCACTTTATACCATGAGAGACCCCGATATAAAAATGAGGATTCATCAGATAGATTCATTATAACATAGATTTTCTTATAAATCTTTAATGAAATTCAACAATCTTCAAGGAGAAATGTAGTCAAATGTAACAAAAGATAAAAATTCTTGTGCAAAAAAGCAAAAAAGTTTGGTATATCAAAATGGGAAATGCTCCGGCAGCAGAAATATCCATGGGAACTTGCGCCGTAGCAAAGAGAGTTCTTTCGGGGAATAGACATTTTGCGCTAGCCAAATGGGAGAAGCACCTTTACGCAGGAGGCACCATAAAGTGCTAGGAGGCACTTTAGAAGTGAGCACTATAGGATAAGAGGGAGAAATACCGCCGCTGCACAAAAATATAAGACTATAGATCAGCAACGTAACTAATAGTAAAGATAACAGTTGAACAATCATTTTAGTCACCTCCTAAATAGAATTTTTAATATGTAGGTAAAAAAATTGGTATTATAGTATATGAAATGCGGTTTTGATGTGTTCAAACTAAGGCATTATGCCAAAAAAAGAGTCGGAATAATTTTTCACAAAACGTTCCACAATAAGGAGAGTATATAAATAGACAATTATATAAATGGATAGCAGATACAAGGCAGTTCTTTGTCCATATAATGTTTACATGCATAGCAGAGAAGCTCAGGAAAAGAGGAATAGAAAATGGTAAAAGAGACGGTAGAAAGAATTTACCAAACGGAACAGCAGGCGCAAGAGCTGATAAACCAGGCCATAAAAAAAGCGGCTGAGCTGGAGGAAACAGCTTCGCAGGAGGCTGGAGAGATTGTGCGGCAGGCAGAAACACAGGCAAAAGAGTTCCAACAGCGGGAACAGCAGCGATGGAAGATACACGCAGCTGAAGTGATGCAAAAACGGTTGCTGGAAGCTGAAAAGGAAAAAGAGAAGCTACGTGATCGTGCGAAAGAGCAGCAACCGCAGACTATAAAAACGCTGCTGCAGGAGTTTATATGGTAAACTGGCACCATAGCGGAAAGGAGGCGGCCATATGGCGGTTGTGCCAATGAAGCGTGTCACAATCTATGCATTAAAAAAACAAAGAAAAACGATCTTAGAAGCCTTACAACGCAGCGGTGTACTAGATGTACAGGAGATGGATCTAGCAATGTATGGGTTTGAAAGGACAGATACTGCGCCGTCCAGAGCCACTTTTATAAAAGCCGTACAAAACGCGTGGGCGGCGCTAGAGGTGCTTGCGGACTATGTGCCGGAGGAGACGGGGATGTTTGCGGCGCTGGAGGGAAGAAAGCCTGTTTCTGTGCAGGACTATCATGCCTTTGCCCAGCATGTGGAACAAACAGCTGCTGCGGCTGCCCAGTTACTGGCAATGGCAAAAGAGGTGGCGGAATGGAAGGCAGAAATCGTTCGACGGCAGGCACAAATTCAAATGCTTCAGCCATGGCTGAACTTGGATTTGCCCATGGCGTTTCCCGGTACGAAAAAAACTGCGGCGATGGTGGGCACATTCTCGGAACAACGGTCTTTGGAGGAGCTGCTAGTGGAATATGGGCAGCTTATTGCAAAAGAAGAAGGGACTGAAAAACGGGACGCAGATTTTCATGTAATCAGCACCACGCCAGAGCAAACATGTGTCATTGTGTTTTGTTTGAAAAGTGAAGCGCCAGCGGTGGAAACAGTTTTACGGAACATGGGGTTTGCGCGGCCTTCGGTACCGGTTACAGCGGTACCTTTGGAAGGTGTGCAGGAGCAGAAAAAAGAAATTAACCGGCTACAAAAACAAATTGCGCAGACAGAAGACAACATTGTCCGCCTTGCGCCGTTTCGCGCAGATTTCAAATGGATGATGGACTACTATACCATGCGCATAGAAAAATATGAGGTGCTAGAAAAAGTAAACCAACAACGTCATGTGTTTGCGGTTAGCGGTTATGCGCCGGAGCAGGCAGCAGTACAGTTAGAGAATATGCTGTGTTCCCAGTATGCAGCAGCAGTAGAAGTGGAACCGGTGACGGCGGAAGAAACGCCCCCGGTATTGCTGCATAATGGCCCGCTGACAGCTCCAGTAGAAAGTGTTTTGGAAACCTATAGCCTGCCAGGGAAAGGGGAAATTGACCCCACGGCCATTATGGCTGTTTTTTACTATGTACTTTTTGGATTAATGCTGTCCGATGCAGCATATGGTATTCTCATGATGTTGGCCTGCGGCTTTTCCCTGCATAAATTCCGCAACATGGAGCTGGGAATGAAAAAGACGCTGAACATGTTTTTTTACTGCGGCATTTCAACTACTTTTTGGGGTGTCTTGTTCGGCAGCTACTTTGGGGACGCAGTCACAGTGATCTCCCAGACGTTTTTTGGCAGGACGGTTGCCATTGCGCCGCTTTGGTTTGCACCAGTAGAAGAGCCGATGCGTATGCTGGTCTTTTCCTTTGCTATTGGCATCGTGCATATCTTTGCGGGGCTTGGCATCAAGCTCTATCAAACGGCTAGGGCTGGAGACTGGCAAGGCGCAGTCTTTGATGTAATTTGCTGGTACCTAGTGGTGGGAGGCGGCGTGGTATATTTGCTGTCCATGCCAATGTTTGTGGAAATGGCGGCGTTACCCTTTATTTTGCCGCCGGTAACGGGCACGGCTGCTGCGGTCTGCGCCGCCGCTGGCGCATTTGGCATCATTTTATTTGGAGGAAGATCGTCGAAAAACCCTGCGAAAAGACTGGCAAAGGGATTGTATGCACTCTATGGCGTTACGGGCTACCTTAGCGACATCCTGTCGTATTCCAGATTGCTCGCGCTGGGTTTAGCAACGGGCGTTATTGCAACGGTGTTTAATAAAATGGGAAGCATGTTTGGCGGTGGTGTGTTGGGTGCAGTGTTGTTTACGGCCGTATTCGTCATTGGACACACGCTCAATATCGGCATCAATTTACTTGGCGCCTATGTACACACCAACCGGCTGCAATTTGTGGAGTTTTTCGGAAAATTTTACGACGGCGGCGGGAGACGGTATCAGCCGTACGGCGTGCATACAAAATTTTATAAAATAGAGGAGGAACCATCATGATAGGAAGTTTAGGAATTGTTTTTGCATTAGCGGGCGCTGCATTGGCTGCCCTCTTGGCGGGAATCGGATCGGCGATAGGCGTTGGTATGGCAGGAGAAGCAGCGGCAGGCGTCGTGACGGAGGACCCGCAAAAATTTGGGAAGGTTTTGATTCTACAGCTACTGCCAGGAACGCAGGGAATCTATGGCCTTTTGATTGCCTTCATGACGCTGACACAAATTGGAATTCTGGGCGGAAATTCTGATATTTCCTGGATAAAAGGTTTGCTTTATCTTGTGGCCTGCCTGCCCATGGCATTTGTGGGATTGTGGTCTGCAATTCGCCAGGCACGTGCAGCGGTAGCCGGGATTCATTTAGTTGCTAAACGTCCGGACCAGATGGGAAAATCTATGATTTTTGCCGCTATGGTGGAAACATATGCAATATTAGCACTACTAATATCTATTCTATCTATTTTTGGGATCGCGGGCCTCAACATTTGATACACAGGAGGACGGGAAGGAGTAGGTGAATGGATGACAGGACTGGAGTCGATATTAACGCAGATACAAGAGGAAGCGGGCCAGCAGGCACAGAAAATCAAAAAAGAAGCAGAAGAAAAAGTGCAGCAGCTGCTGCACAAGGCACACCAGCAAGCCCAGGAAATACTGGAAAGCGCGCATGAAAAAGAAAAAATGGAAGCGGCGGAAATGGAAAAACGGGCACAAAGTGCGGCGATGCTTGCTGCAAAGCAAACGGTCTTGCAGGAAAAACAACGCCTGATAGGGCAGACGCTGTCGAAGGCAAAAGAAGCACTATTGGCACTTTCAAATCAGGAATATGCTGCATTGCTTTCCCGCATGTTGCAGCGTTATGTACAGCCCGGAGCAGGGGAAATTTTATTTTCGCAAAGGGATCACAAGCGTCTACGGGAGGAATGGAAAAAACAACTGGCAAAAACGTATCCAGCACTGCAGATTTCGAAAGAAGCGGCGCCAATATGCGGCGGTTTTTTGTTGCGCTACGGCGGCATTGAAATCAACTGCGATTTTGACGCAATTTTTGAAGAAGTGCAGGAGGATATGCAAGATAGAACACAAACCCTCTTGTTTGACTAGGAGGAAGGTAGATGGCGGAACAATATACGTACGCAGTTTCACGGATTCGCGCCCTAGAAAATCGTTTAATGAGCCGGCAGGATCTGGAGCAACTACTTTATGCGCCAACTGTCCAGGCGGCTGTGCAGCAGCTAACGGATAATGGTTTTGGAGGCGAAGATACGAATTCCTCCCTGGAAACTTTGCTGCAAGAAGAACGAAACCATTTATGGAGACAAATTCGCGAACTTGTACCAGAGGATAGAACCATTCAAGTGATTCAATTTGAAGTGGATTACCATAATGTAAAAGCAGCGGTAAAGGCACTGTTGACAGATGCATCTATGGAGGGGCTTTTTCAAAAAAACGGAACAGTACAGGCGGAGGAAATCATACAGGCTGTACAAAATCGGGAGTATGACCGGTTACCGGCTCATCTGCAGGAGACAGTCCCGCAGGCGGTAGAGGTGCTGCTGCAAACACGCGATGGCCAAGAATGCGATTTGGTGGTGGACCGCGCCGCCATGCATCAAATGCTGAAGACGGGCCGGGATAGCAAAATTATGTTGGTACGCCAATACATGGAACTAGCTGTGGCGTTGGCAAATATGAAAATTGCCGTGCGCGGATGCCGGACAGGGAAGAGCGCCGCCTTTTTACGGCGGGCCATGGAACCTTGCGGAACGCTGGACATAGGGCGGCTTGCTGCCGCTGCGGCGAAAGAACAGGAGGCACTGTACGCCTATTTATCCTTCACAAAATATGCAGAGGCAGTAGAGGCAATAAAACAGTCTATGTCCGCATTTGAAAAATGGGGTGACAACAAAATTATGGAATTGATTCGAAAGCAGAAAAACAATCCATTTACCATTGCGCCCATTCTGGCCTATTTGTTGGCGAAAGAGAATGAAATAAAAGAAGTGCATCTAATTTTAACAGCAAAACAAAACAAAATTGCCCCCGAGGCAATCAGGGAAAGGCTGCGTGACATGTATGTATAATATAGCAGTATTGGGAGAACGTGACAGCGTTTTAGGATTTGCTGCACTTGGGTTGGATGTGTTTCCGGTCTGGAATGAGGAGGAAGCGCAGCGGCGGTTCCGGCAGCTGGCAGCCGGGCAATATGCCGTGATTTACGTGACAGAAGCAGCGGCACAGTGGCTACAGAAAGAAATGGAGAAAGTGCGTTTTTCCATTTCACCGGCTGTTATTTTGATTCCCGGGACCCATGGCAACACGGGAGAAGGAATGCGCGGAGTGCACCGGTCTGTGGAGCAGGCAGTAGGTTCAGATATTTTATAAGGCTGCACATAGCCATTTAAGGGGATGAAACAAAAAACATGAGAAGCAGAGGAACCATACAAAAAGTAGCAGGGCCGCTCGTCATAGCGCAGGGCATGAGGGATGCGAACATGTTTGACGTAGTTCGTGTTAGTGAGCAGCGGCTGATTGGGGAAGTCATTGAAATTCATGGAGACAAGGCGTCTATTCAGGTTTATGAAGAAACCTCCGGACTAGGACCAGGCGCGCCGGTAGAGTCAACTGGAGAGCCACTGAGCGTAGAACTGGGCCCAGGGCTGATTGGTAGTATTTTCGATGGTATCCAGAGACCACTGGACGGTATTATGAAGCTTGCGGGAAACAGTTTAAAACGAGGCGTGGAAGTTGCTGCGCTAAGCCGGGGGAAGCGGTGGATGTTTCAGCCGGTCAAACAAGCGGGGGATAGGGTAGAAGGCGGCGATATTTTAGGGATTGTGCAGGAAACCGAAGTGGTTGTGCAAAAAATTATGGTGCCGCCAAACCTTGGTGGAACGCTGCGGGAAATCAAAAGCGGAGAATTTACTGTGGAAGATGTGATTGCCATTTTGGACACGTCCCAAGGAACACGGGAAATACAGTTAATGCAAAAATGGCCGGTGCGTGTGGCGCGTCCCTATGCACAGAAAAAATCACCAGATATGCCGCTGATTACTGGGCAGCGCGTAATCGATACCATGTTTCCCATTGCAAAAGGCGGTGTGGCGGCGGTCCCTGGGCCGTTCGGCAGCGGAAAAACGGTGGTGCAGCACCAGCTGGCAAAATGGGCAGAGGCAGATATTGTGGTCTATATTGGCTGTGGGGAACGAGGCAATGAAATGACGGACGTGCTCAACGAGTTTCCAGAACTAATCGATCCACAAACAGGAAAATCCTTAATGGAGCGGACGGTGCTCATTGCCAATACGTCCGATATGCCGGTAGCGGCACGGGAAGCATCTATTTATACCGGCATTACCATTGCGGAATATTTCCGAGATATGGGCTATTCTGTAGCGTTAATGGCAGATTCCACTTCCCGGTGGGCGGAGGCGCTGCGCGAAATGTCGGGCCGATTGGAGGAAATGCCAGGAGAAGAGGGATATCCAGCTTATCTTGGCAGCCGGTTGGCCCAGTTTTATGAACGGGCAGGACGTGTTATTGCAGCGGGCAGTGAAGGACGGGAAGGTGCGCTATCTGTCATTGGTGCGGTATCGCCGCCAGGAGGCGATATTTCAGAGCCAGTTTCACAGGCAACACTGCGTATTGTCAAAGTGTTTTGGGGTCTGGACGCATCTCTGGCCTATAAACGCCATTTTCCTGCAATTAACTGGCTGACCAGCTATTCCCTTTATGTGGACAGCATGGCAGAATGGTTTACCAAACACGTACAGGAAGATTGGATGGTGCTGCGGACAGAAATTATGCTGCTGCTGCACGAAGAAGCAGAACTGGAGGAAATCGTAAAATTGGTGGGAATGGATGCATTGTCTCCGGTAGACCGCTTAAAACTGGAAGCTGCGCGCTCCATTCGGGAGGACTTTTTGCATCAAAATGCGTTTCATGATGTGGACACGTATACCC
>CALLNG010000138.1 GCA_938005345.1 uncultured Clostridia bacterium | reverse complement strand
TAAATGAGCTAAAATATGTGAAATCTATTGTTACCAAAACAGCAGATGACATAATTGCAAAAGCTGGCGTAACGATGCAATATAAAGTTGGTACCATGATTGAAATTCCACGTGCGGCTGTAACGGCAGATGAAATCGCAAAAGAAGCAGAATTCTTTAGTTTTGGCACCAACGATTTGACGCAGATGACTTACGGTTTTAGCCGTGATGACGCTGGTAAATTCTTGGATGATTACTATGATAAGAAAATTTTTGAAAGTGACCCATTTGCAAAACTGGATCAGGATGGCGTTGGTAAATTGGTAGAAATGGCTGCGAAATTGGGACGCCAGACTCGTCCCGACATCAAATTGGGTATTTGCGGCGAACATGGCGGAGACCCGTCTTCAGTTGAATTCTGCCACCGGACTGGACTAAACTACGTATCCTGCTCACCATTCCGTGTGCCGATTGCAAGACTTGCTGCTGCACAGGCAAAAGTGAAAGAAGGATAAAAACTTGCACAGGCATGTAATTTGTTTGTAAAATAAATTGACATCACCGGGTTGTTGTGGTATGCTATCCATATCATAACAACCCGGTGATTTTTATATCAACATGTACTATCCATTCAAAAACTAGATAATTTGGAAAGAAGGTATGTGAGATGAATGTTGCCACTTCCGCAAATGTTTTGTTTGGCTGCGGTAGTATAGAGCAGCAGCTGACGCGAATTGTACAAGCGGGATTTCACCACATCGATATTAACTTTGGGGATTGGTGCGGCGATTGTTCTCCCTTCCCTGAGTCCCCTTTTGTACAAGATAATTGGGAAGAATGGATACTCCAAATTAAGGAATTTGGAGAAAAAAACGATGTCACGTTTGTACAAGGCCATGCACCAATCTATCAAACGTTTGCCGAAAATGAACGTAACCCGTTTCTATATCAAATGTCCAAGCGCAGTGTAAAAGCAGCCGCCATGTTAAGGATTCCCTGGCTGGTGTTTCATGCTGGTACGTTCCCCGGCCATTTTGACCGTGCACACCGCGATGCACTAAAAGAGAAAAATTTGCGCTGGTTTGCACCCTTTGTCCAGTTGGCAGAGGAATGTTCTACTGGCATTGCGATTGAAAACATGGCGGACCAGTTTGGAAAATATGGCGGACTGAGTGGTATGTTTACTGCCAATACAGAATCTCTAATCGATTTAGTGGATAGCTTTCAGTCATCCGCTGTCGGAATTTGCTGGGATACAGGGCATGCACATATTCAGGGTGTTTCCCAACCCGATATGCTGCGCCTGATTGGCAACCGTCTCAAAGCGCTCCATATACAGGACAGCAATGGAAAATCTGACCAACATACTGCGCCATTTTATGGTACCATTGATTGGCCTCCCATCATGAAGGCACTGCATGATATTGCCTTTTCGGGTTCTTTCACCTTTGAGGCACATATGCTCATTCGGGTTGTGCCCGATTCCTGTAAAGATGTAGCCTTGCAGCTTCTATACCGCATCGGCCAAGAGTTAACCTCAGAAAACTTTATGGCTGCTGCCACCATATCCTAACGGATACGCAAAGAGCCAGCCTACTACGAGTGCTGGCTCTTTTTTTATCTTCCCCAATAAAACAGTTTTTCTTTGACCTCTGTTGTTTGTTCTATACCATGTATAGCACCACTATGCCCCCGTTCCCTCGGACTTCTTCCAACAAATGCTGATTTACTTCCCCTAACCGATACACAGTTGTTATCCAAGTCAAACTCTAGTATTTCATACATCGCTTTTTCATACGGCGCCATATAACGCAAAAAGCGGTATTCCTCAAATTCCTCCGGAGAAAAATATCCATTACACTCTTGCAAGGTAAGCAGCTCTGCTTCATCACCAAGCCAGTGCTGTGACATGCTAACCACTTCGAGAAATCCTATTCCCTCCTGCACAGTTAATCCATCAACATGATTATGACCATTGATACACAACGCTATTTTATTCCGGTACTGTTTTAGTACTGGCCAAATTTTTTCTTGATCCCCCGCATAATGCAATCCTTCATGACCTAGTAGTACACAAGGTAAACTGCTTTTATCCAGTACATGTTGCAGCCATTCAATCTGCAAATCTCCTAAATACTCCCGTTTTTTATCGTAATAATTTGCGTAGGCATAATCATAACAAACACCACCAAAATTAAAGTAGTTGGTATCCAGCAATATCCATTGTATCCCACCTACTGCAAAACTGTCATAGCTCCGTTTTAACCCATAAAACTGCATATAGCGGCTTTTATCGTTTTCATCCATATCGTGGTTTCCCAACACCAACGCGTGAGGCAACGCGCAATTTTTCCAGCTGTCTGCTATCCACTGGTTTTCTTCCTTGGGCACTGCAAAATCTCCCAAGTTGATCACCATATCTACTTTTTCCCGTTTTGCCACATCCCAAAACTCCTGCATCCTTGCTTTTGCTCCAGGAAGCAAGTCTACATGAAGATCTGCCATTGCTGCAACTTTCATAAATATGATCATTCCTTTCCGCTGCGCTACAAGGTACAAAAGGGAATGAAACCCAAAAACTGTAGTGCAGCATTTTAAATTTTGTGCCATACTACTACTTGAGAATATAGGCCACAACACCACATGTGTCTGACTGTTACGCAAATATTTTTGACCATTTACCAATGGTCTGTTTGCCATGCCTTTTATTCTGTGTTATGTTCCACTCTGTTTTTTTTAACTGTTTCCTCCTAAAGTTGATAAATTCTGAAATTTATTTTTTGCTAATTAAATAATATTTATTGTATATATTTTTATAATATAATAATATATTATATTGTATTTATTTAAGTTTAAGGCCAAAACCGTCTATATAGTTCTTTTGGTGCATCGCTTTCTTTAAAAAATTTTTTTAAAGCTATTTCCATACGTGCTTGAACCGCTTTATTCTGAATAGGGGTATTTTGTCCGGGATCCTGCTGCAGGTCATACAGCATTGTTCCAAAAGAAGTGGTATCGCCCATACGGTTCTGTGATTTAATTTTTAAGACCTTACATCCTTTGGTAAAAGAGAATGGTTCTGTTAATTCTATATTTTCATTTCTTGTGTTGAAAACATACAACGCATATGCGTAGGCATAAGTGTATATTCATATACCGGGGCATCTGGGTCAGCAGCTGCTTTCATATACACATATTGTCCGTCTGTGATATCAATTTGGCTTCCATGATAACCAAATATAGCGTAATCATGGATGGGCGTATCATTTTGTATTATTTTCTTTAAAGGTTCCCCTTGCATGTCCTTTGGAATAGGGACTTTAAAAAAGTCCAAAAGGGTGGGGGCAAGGTCAATTGTTTGAACAATAGAGTATCGTTGCTGCCCAATCAGTTCCGGTGTACGCGGATCATATATGTATAATGGTATATGAGCAATTTCATCGTAAATCGGCATGGTAGTTTTGCCCCACCATCCATGCTCTCCTAATAAAAAACCATGGTCTGTATTAACAATAAGTAACGTGTCTTCCCACATATGATATTGATCCATTAAATCTAAAATTTTACCCAAATAACGGTCACACTTACTAAGCAGGGCCGCATAATTATATCGTACATGTTGTACGGTATCCTTATCTTCTGCTACTTTAGCGTATGGAGGCCAGTCATCTTCTCCATCGCCTATAAAATCATGAGGATATAAAGCTTTATCTTCTGGTAATGTGTAAAAAGGTTCATGGGGATCAAAGGTTTCTATTTGTAAAAACCAATTATCTTGTCCATGGTTTTGATGGATAAACTGCATGCCATTTTCAAACGTTACTGCTTGGGAGGTTCGTTCTTCCCTATTCATATATGCCCGGTTGCGTTCATCCGTATCATATAAATTTTGTACAGCACTATCCGAAAATGGAAGTTTTTTTGTTTCAAAAATTGTATTTTTATCAAAATGAATATTAAGATCCGCTTTCCATGGATCCCCTTCTTGTCCACGGGATATTTCCCAAGAAGAATATCTTGTGTGATAGGTACATCCGCCGTCTTCCCAATAGTGCTGATGATCGCTGGTCAAATGCGTATAAATACCATTCTTTTTTAAAATTTCAGGCATAGAATCATCAAATGGTTCTATGGGTCCCCAGCTGCGATGTAAAAAATTAAACCGCCCTGTATGAAGTTCCCTGCGTGCAGGCATACATGGCATACTTCCTACATAACAATTTTCAAATTGAATGCTATGCTGGGCTAAACGTTTAAAATTAGGTGTTTTCGTCCAATCACATCCATAGGATTCCAATAAATTACGGTTTAGGGAATCATACATAATCATAATAGCTTTCATAAAGATGACCATTCCTTTCCGCTGCGCTACAAGGCACAAAAGGGAACGAAACCCAAGAACTGTAGTGCCGCATTCTAAATTTTGTGCCATACTTATACTTGAGGATACAGGTACACTACACCGCACGTGTCTGACTGTTACGCAAATATTTTATTGACCATTTATCAATGGTCTGTTTGCCATGCCTTTTTATTCTGTGTTATGTTCCTTTTTGTTTTAACTGTTTCCTCCCAACTTATTTTTCTATTACTATACCACACGTGTTGTAGCATAACAACATCTAATTTCCCTACTTTTCCGCTGTCATTTCTCTTATTCTTTCATTTGCTCCCTATTTCCCTTGTTCTTCAAATTTTGAAAATAATTTGACAAATTCCTGCACAAGATATAAAATAGAAAGAAAGAAATTAACGTCTAAGGGGCGAATACTATGCAACATGGTTTTATTAAAGTAGCAGCCGCAACACCCAATATTACTGTTGCGGATTGTTGGGCAAACGGCACTGAAATCAAAAAACAAATGGATTATGCGCAGCAACAAAGTGTGAATTTGTTAGTATTACCTGAGTTATGTGTGACAGGATATACATGCGGCGATTTATTTTTACAGTCTTTTTTGCTGGATCAGGCACGGGAAGTGCTTCTTGATCTCATCTCGTATAGCGGCCGGGTTCGGTGTGTCATCGTGTTAGGCATTCCATTACTGCTAAACCATCAACTTTATAACTGTGCTGCTGTCATTTATCAAGGTCAATTACTGGGGATTGTTCCCAAAACCCACATTCCCAATTATGGGGAATTTTATGAAAAACGATATTTTACCCCCTGTCCTCCGCAAAACACGCAAATTACAGTAGGGCCTTTTACTTGCCCATTTGGCTCTCATTTGCTATTTTCCTGTGAAGAATTACCAGAATTTACGCTGGGTGTGGAAATCTGCGAAGATGTGTGGGTAGCTGCGCCTGTCTCCAATCATTTGGCGCCTCACGGAGCATATATTATTGCTAATTGTTCTGCAAGCGATGAAACAATTGGAAAAAATGACTACCGACGTTCCCTCATTCAGAGTCAATCTGCCCGTCTGCTTTGTGGATATGTCTATTCTGATGCAGGAGACGGAGAATCCACTACAGATATGGTGTTTGCTGGGCATAATATTATCACAGAAAACGGTACTCTGCTTGCAGAGAGTCCGTTGTTTCAAAACCAGTTCCTCTGTACAGAAATTGATGTTTTGCGTCTGCGTCATGAACGGCAGAGGATGAGCACTTATGAAAGTGTTTCTCCTGCTCCGGAAATGCAAACCGTATATTTCTCCATGCCACTTGAAAAAACAGTGCTTTCTCGGCCTTTCCCGGCACGCCCCTTTGTGCCTGAGCAGGCTGCGGTTCTTTCTGACCGCTGTGAAGAAATTTTAGCCATGCAGACGCAGGGTCTCAAAACCCGTTTGCAGCGGTCCTATAGTAAAACAGCGGTAATAGGAATTTCAGGTGGCCTGGACTCGTGTCTTGCGCTTCTTGTTACCGTGCGTGCCATGGATCAACTCGCCCGTCCCCGAAAAGATATTGTTGCTGTTACTATGCCCTGTTTCGGTACCACAACGCGTACCAAGTCCAATGCGCAAACGCTGTGTGAACTGTTGGGTGTGACGCTGCGAAGTATAGATATTGCAGAATCAGTCCGCCAGCATTTTACCGATATTGGCCATAACCAAAATCAATTTGACGTTGTATTTGAAAATGCGCAAGCCAGGGAACGGACCCAAATTTTGATGGACATCGC
>CALLNG010000137.1 GCA_938005345.1 uncultured Clostridia bacterium | reverse complement strand
TGACAATGGAACGGTTGTGGAAGAAGAAGGTGTACTCAAGGTGACCCGGACGTCTAACGATGCTTCTGCTCCGACGATAGCGGACCTTTATGCTATGGAAGACCAGAGCATGGTAGAGGGCGCAATCGGCGTGGAATATACGGTAACGCGCACAGAAAACAAAATCGTTCCCATGCGGATTCGGGCTAGCGGCTCCAACGATGGTTTGGCAGTGACATGGAATGCGAACGGAACAGTAGGACTTATTTACCGAACGTCCCCCACGTCTTCAGAAGTGTCCGCTACGACCTCACAAAGTTTTAGCGGCAAGCTGCAAGTGAAAGCAGTTTTTTATACGGCGGATGAGCAGGTCTCTTTGTGGCTTAACGGTGAACAGGTGCTCAGTAAGGTATATACTAGAAAATCCGCCAGTACGCTGCAATATGTCCGTATTTATTTAGAGGCAACCAATTACACCACAGTCAATATTGATGACTTCAAAATTTACTATGCGACAATGCCGGTTATAGACCGCTTGAACAGCGATTTGGATTGGCTGACCGATTCCATACTGTTGACAGAACCCTACGTGATGGAAAACATCATTGACAGCAATTTGAATTTGCCTTCCACTGGGAAAAATGGCAGCCAAATTACATGGTCAAGCAGCAATCCAGCATTAATTGCGGAAAACGGTACGGTGACAAGACCGGTGGATGTTCCAGATAATCCGGAGGTAACGTTAACGGCTACATTGAATATTGAGGGAATCGAAGTAGAAAAGGTATTCCAGTTCCGCGTTCTGCGTGACTTTAGCAGCGCAGAGGCACGGCTGGAAGCGGGACTGGCGGAATTGACAGTTTCCAGTCTCACGTCGGAGGATCCGCAGCAGCTCAAATATAGCTTAAATTTATCGGACCGTAGTTTGTATGGCGACACCTTAACATGGTCGAGCAGCAATACAACGGTAATCGCCAACAGCGGGCGTGTGATCCGTCCACGCAGCGACCAACCGGCACAGCAAGTGACGCTGACCGCTACCATGAGCAATGGAAGTGTGTCCCGGCAAAAACAAATGACCTTCACCGTCGTGCCGGACGAAGAATACACAGACCCAGATTATATGACGGATGAGGAGTTCTTTGGAAAATGGGACGGCTCCAAGTGGGTGACGGAAGGGAAATTTGATTACAGCCGCGACGATATGAAAGAAGTGGAGTCTGCTGTCAAAGCGGGCGACTATGCCAAAGCGTCAGAAGCTTTGCTGAAGCATATGCGCGAGCGGGACGAAAATTTGCCTAATGGCCTGGCTGCACGTGACCCGGGGTGGGTGGACATGGTGCTGGACGATATCCACCATTTGCAGACCAGCAAATACTACCAGGGGAACGCCAATATTACGGCTACAGACTACACACGGATTATTATTCCAGTACAGGCGAGCGCCATTGCTAAAGGCGGAACTAATACATACAGCATCATTGCACGGTACAATGAAGCCAGTAGTGTGCTCATTGCCAGCAAAGAAACTGGATCCATGGGCGCGAAGCTGGAGCTAACGGTCAACGGGCAGGTGAAAAACTATGAAGTTGACGCGGATGCGATGATTCGGGCAGGTAACTATAAAACACAAAACTATGGGCAAGAGACGGATATGGAAGCCACCATGTTTGGGGATTTCCTCGGCGACGAAACCTCGCGCGTGCTGCTGCGTTTCCAAATCAGCGACCTGCTTGAAACTGATACTGTTACAGAAGCACGGCTTATTTTGTATGCAAAGGTGACGCCAGCCTATGCAGGCAGCAAATCTATTGTGGTACTGTATGAGCCAACCAACACATGGAATGAGAATACTGTAAACTGGAATACGCTGACCGGATATGTGTATAACTATAATGGGCTTCCCGGTGCAAATACTTGGGATGCCGCGCCCGGATGCGACGTGGAATACACCTATCAGATGCCACGCTTTCTCGCATGGCGTGCCGGAGCAGCGGAATATGCCTATACCAAAGATGAAAAATATGCCTACAAAATGATTCGGCAGATGATGGACTTCATTTGGGACAAAGGCGGTATGATGAAGCAAACCGGCCAAGGCTGGGGCGAAAAAGAACTGCGCGGCGGCTGGCCGCGAACGCTGGATACTGCGGAGCGGCTGCGCCAATGGGTGGCTGTTATGGATACCCTGGTACAAAGCCGGTATATGACGCCGGAATGCTGCACCGCTATTCTAAAGAACATTTGGGACATGAACGACAATTTGATGCTGTCCAATGTCACAAGTGGGAACTGGATTCAAAACGAGCAGATGGCGGTTATTCAAGGAGCCCTTTCCATGCCGGAATTCGCCAAAGCGGAGGAATGGATTGAGTTTGGCGCAAAGAAAAATGAGGACTTGATTTATGTGAACAACTTCCCAGATGGCTCCTATATTGAAGCCACTGGCGGATATAATATTAGCGCATACGGCACATTTTTGGATTTCAAACGGCTCATGATTAACAATGGGCGCAGCGTCTCGCCGGAGTTTGATGAAATGCTGCTCAACGCTGCCTATTACAATTTGCTGCTGCGTGGGCCGGGCGGACAGAATCTACAATATGGGGATGAAAGCGCGGGGAAAAATACAGCGCAGCGGTATCCGGAGCTGCCGCAGTGGTACGGAGATCATGAAATTGAATACATTGACTCCTTTGGACAAAAAGGCACCAAACCGGATTGGACGTCCCGCCATTTCCCGGACAGCCGTGTGACAATGATGCGGGCAGATTGGAGCACCACCTCCCCCTACCTGTTTACCGAAGTACGCGGCGGAGGGCAGCACGGGCATA
>CALLNG010000136.1 GCA_938005345.1 uncultured Clostridia bacterium | reverse complement strand
AGCGAACTACGCTTAGCACTGATTCCGGATCAAACTGTTCCGGAGGTTGCGGGATATTTACTGGAGATTCCAAATTCTTATTTTGCAATGGGAAAACAGTATGTTCTGCACATGCCAGATGGTCAAAATATCGCCTTTCAACCGTCCAAAAACCAGGAAGTGACAAAATTGAATGTAACAGAATGGATAAATGGCGAGACAACTTGTTATATTACCGGTGGTATACAAGATGCAAATGATACTGTTGTACTTAAAGGAATTAGCGGGCAGGAATTTGCTTTAGTACAGGCGCTAGATGAATTGGATTTGGGTGATACCAGCGCTGTGACAGAAAACTTGACATTGCCGCAGACAGCAGGAGGAATCAAGATTTCTTGGACTTCGTCCGACCAATCGGTAGTAGCTAACAGCGGGCGGGTAGAGCGGCCATTTGCAAATGAAACAGATACAACGGTAGAACTGACCGCAGCAATTGAGGCCAACGGGTTGCGGGCGGAACGTGTTTTCTTTATTACGGTTCTCAAACGCGAAGGCAGCGGAGTTGATTCATATGCAGCGCTGCATGACCCAAATCATTTGTCGGATGAATCGTTTTTCGGTGTCTGGGATGCTACGATGAGTACTTGGACGACAACCCCTGTTTTATGTTATGACCGCTATGACGGTTTGTCGGAGGTATGCTCTTATGCGAAAGAGGAACAGTACGACCAAGCTAAAAACGCGTTGCTAAATTATTACCGTACACGGGAAACCAAAACGGAATATACCGTAGATGCAAACTATAAGTATAGTTTATCTGCGGAAGCGATGACAGACCAAATATTCTCTTTTTTGCAAATGGACGAACCAATGGGAACGGTAACGGTAGGGCCGGAATGGGACTATTACACAGCAGATTTGGAATTATACGGAAGAAATACCTATTTTCTTCTGGATGCCGACATGAATGGTTCTTCCGTAGAAATTATGAGTAAAGAACATCCTGATATGCATCCGCCGATATTAGAGATTGAAGTGGACGGTGTGAAACGAACATATACTGCTGTGGCAGATACATATTTGAGTGCGGGTGACAACAAAGAGCGAAACTATGGCAGCGCGCAATTACTCTATGCACGCGAGGCGGCAGGAAGCGATAGTATTCCATTTGGCAGTGATACGGCACGTCCGTATTTCCGCTTTGAAATCGGATCAATCGATGGCACTATCAACTCCGTTCAACTAAAATTTTATGCGCGTAGCACCGCAGGGACAAAAAAGCTATATGTGTTTGATACCTCCAATGAAAAACAATTTGATGAACATAAACTGGTTTGGAGTGCCCACTACCCACAGGCGTTTAATTTCAAAGAAACTGGATATATATGGAAAACACGGCAATATTGTGAAAGCACATGGGGTGTAGAATATGAGTGGCTCCACTATTGTAGCAGAATGTACCAGGTGAGTTGGTTGATTCCGCGTTATCTTGCAACAGGCAACGAACTTTATGCTTACCGGGCTCTGGAAATTGTTTTGTCAATATATGAACAGCAGCCTTCTGCTGTATATCCCCGTGTGCTGGAAGGCGGTTGGCGGACAGAGTATTTAATGGATTTAATTTTTGGCGCAATGAACAGCAGTTTCATGACGCCGGAGGTGTTTACGGCGCTGCTAAAATATGCCTATCAGCATTCGGTAGATTTGCGCAAGGACACCGGAACATACGCCTCGAACTGGATGAGTGCTATCCGGGTCGGCTATACCCGTATTTTTGCATATTTACCAGAAATGATGCAAGAGCAATGGTGGGAGGAAGCGAAGGAAGCGTTGGTGGAATTGTATTCCGCCCAAATGATGAATGAAGATGGCAGTTATATGGAATCTACTTCTTCCTATATTAGTGGGACGATTGACGAATTTCAGCTTGTCTTGGAACTAATTGGCGCCATCGATGGAGAAGAAGACCCTTATTATCAATATATGCTGGAACGCTATCAGCTTCTGACAAAGTATTACTTTGATATGGCCATGTGTTATGGATGCACAACGCCATATGGAGATGGCGGCCGGAATAGTATTATTTCTTTTGCGGAAAGTGCAAATGCATTTATGGCAAATCCGTATTTCGAGTACTTTGCCACAGATGGAAGGCGGGGCACAGAACCGGAATACACGTCCATTCTGTATCCCAAAAAAGCAATCGCATTCTTGCGCAGTGATTGGCACCGTGAAGGGTTTAGCGCGACCATTAATGCGGATTTTGGTGGGAATCACTGTCACCGCGATGATTTGTCGCTGGATGTATATGCATATGGTGTGCCGCTGCTGATTGATGCAGGAAATTCCTCCTATAGTGATGGATCATTGATGAGTGAGACTCGGTCTAAAACCATTTCTCATAACACCATTGAAATTGACAACAGAGACCAGGCCGCGAATACTGCGACAAATGTGCCTCAGAAACTAGAGTTAAAAACAAACCGACTGTTCGACTTTGTAGATGCAGGTTCTGATCAAATTTACAGCGGATTTTCCGTCAATCGTAAGGTTCTGTTTTTACATAATTCTTACTGGATTGTTTCGGACCAAATTGATGCGCCGGATGGAGAACATACCTACCGGCAAGCTTGGCATCCCGATGCCTATAATAACTTGAGCGTAGAGGAAGGAACATTGGCGGCCAGGACGAATTTTGACCAACAAGCAAATATTCATATTGTACCGGCAGACCCAGAAACGCTGTCGTATGGCATTTATCAAAATTATATGTTTTCTGGAAGTCAGGAAGTTAACGCAGATTATTTGCAGTATTACCGGGAGGATGTTTCAGGTTCTCAGACCTTTGATACTGTGCTTTATCCAGAGAACCTGGGCGAATATAAAGAGGTTGCAGTGATGCGGACAGATATGGACGTTCCTACCAATACCGCATCTGCACTGGAAATTTCTATGGGATCCGACACAGGATATTATTACGTATCGCATGAGCAAGATCCAGCACTACGTACCTTCGGTGCACATGAAACGGATGGAGAACTTGCCTATATTGAAAAGGATTATCGTGAAAGAACTACACTTGCAGCGTTATCAGGAGGGAAACTGCTGTCCGAAAATGGATTAACTATCATTGAAAGTGAGGAAGAGCTTTCCGATTTCGGCGTGCAATGGAACGGAACAACACTTTCGCTGTATTCCTCTGAAACACTGCCGGAATCAGGCGTACGTATTGCCGCGCAAAATGGTGCAACAGAAGTAACGTTTAACGGAAAAGCGATTTCCTTTACTGTGGAAAATGGTATGGTGTTAACAGGTGAAATATGGGACAATGAAGACGATGAAACCCCGTCATTTGGCGGCAGTGGCGGACACAGCGGCAGCGTTAGCAGCGGTGGAGGTACTAGCAGCGGTGGAAATACGGGAAGCGGAGGGACTTCAAACCCGTCTATAGAAGAGCCAGGCAGTACCACACACCCCCCTGAATTTTCCGATATAACGGGGCATTGGGCACAGCAGCAAATTACACGGATGGCAGAACAAGGTGTTGTAAATGGAATGGGTGACGGTACGTTTCAGCCAGATGGCAGTTTGACACGTGCACAGTTCGCTGCTATGCTTGTAAAAGCGCTCGGATTGCAAGTAGGAGAGGGTAACGGCGGTTTTACTGATGTTTTACAATCCGATTGGTTTGCGCCATATGCTGTGGCTGCTCAAAGGGCCGGAATTATCCATGGCTATGAGGACGGAAGTTTTCAGCCGGACCGAGAGATTTCACGTGAGGAAATGGCAAAGCTGCTGCGTTCCGCATGTGCTACACAAGGATTATATGAAGACTTGGCAGATATTCGTATTTTCTCGGATTGGGAACAAATTGCGCTATGGGCAGCAGAATCGGTACAGGCAGTTGTTGGATTTGGACTAATGCAAGGCATGGATGATGGTACATTTGCTCCGGCCTCCGGTGCAACGCGAGCACAGGCCGCCGTTGTGCTTTGCAGGTTACTAGATTTAATTGAGCAGGAGGTGTAAATCATGAAAAGAAGATGGATAGCACTGGTGGCAATAGTGGCTATGCTGACAAATGGGCTTTTGCCAATACAGGCGGCAGAGAGTACAACGGAAACGCTGCTAACAACAGATGCGCTATATATCCGGGGCGGAGACCGCAAGAATGAAGAGATGTCAAATGATGTTTTGGTGGATGATTATAGGTATTATTATGATAGTGCATTTGGAGCAACGCGCATACCGTATCTGCGTTTTGATATGGCGGAGTACATG
>CALLNG010000135.1 GCA_938005345.1 uncultured Clostridia bacterium | reverse complement strand
AACTGCGTTATGGAAGCTTAGATATTGAAGTGGCGTACCCGCTGGGAGAAGGGGAAAACTGGTATGTTGGCGAGATTTTTGTCACAGAGGTAGAGGGACTGATGGGAAACCGTGCAGGAAGCGAAGGCATCGGCGTAGGGTACGGCTGCGTAATAGGGCGCAATGATACGAAAGCCATTGCTATGTCTGTGTTGGATCACGCGCTTACCCTGTCGATTGACAGTCCAACTAGTGATATGGAATTTGTTTTGCTGCATGGAGATTGTCTTGAAATGAATGGATTCATCTCCCACTTAAAATTACCGCACTATGTAACCTTCCAGTCCAAATTGGACGGATTAAGAAACCGGAAAAGGAGCCTTGAACATGAAAAAAACAGTAGAACAAACGGAATATAATTTTGCTTTTTTGGATGAGGGTTCCAAAAGAGAAATTCGTAGAGCTATTTTGCATGCGATTGCAGTTCCCGGGTACCAGGTTCCCTTTGGTTCCAGAGAATTACCGATTGGCCGTGGCTGGGGGACTGGTGGAATCCAGTTGACGATGTCGCTCATTGGCCCTGATGATACACTGAAAGTAATAGACCAAGGAAATGACGACAGTGTCAATGCAGTAAGTATCAAACGGTTAATCTGTGCCACTACAGGTGTAGAAACCACCACCGATTCGGCGGAAGCGGATATCATTCAATCTCGTCACCGTATTCCGGAGGAGCCTTTGCGGGAGGATCAGGTATTGGTGCTCCAGGTGCCCACACCGGAGCCTTTGCGCAGCGTAGATGCACATGAGGAAGTGACGCGGCAACTCCATGCCGATGCTGAATATACAGGCATTTGGGTGAATTTGTTCGAGTTGTTTCTCACGCGCGGGTCTGCATTTCGCAGTGCAGACCATCCTGTGATGACAGACGACCGTTATGTCATGAATCCAAGCCCTATCCCGCGTTATGATAATCCTAAGTTAAACCAAGCACAGTGTTTATACTTGTTTGGCGCCGGGCGGGAAAAGAAAATTTATGCTGTACCGCCGCATACCAAGGTAGAATCCCTTGCATTTGAGGATCATCCTTTCCGGCAGGAGGATATGTCCGGGCGAAAGTGCCGGCTGTGCGGCGCAGAAAACGTATATTTTGATGAAATATTCGATGCGAAAACCGGGGAACGCTTTTATCAGTGTTCGGATACCGGATATTGCTTAAAACGGCGCAACGCACAGGAGCAAATGGAGAGGGAGGACCGTATATGAATAAAAAAACACCTGTCATGGAAGGAAAACAGATCACTGTACGTTTCGGAGAGGGATGTGAATATTGCAGAGAACATATAGAGCTGGAAAAGGGAAGATGTCCGGTTTGCCATACCATATGGGCAGTCCGCAATGTGAACTTTCAACTTTATCCGGGAGAGATTTTAGGAATTGTAGGAGAGTCCGGCTCCGGGAAAAGTACGCTGCTGAAAACCCTTTATTTCGACCAGCCTGCAACCTCCGGCGAAGCGCTTCTTTCCCTGTATCAGGACGGCAAAACCAACTTTTTAGAGGTTAGCAGCCAGCAAAAGCGCTATCTGCGCAATCATCTGATGGGGATGGTATATCAGAATCCTATGTTGGGGCTGCGTATGAAGCTTTCTTCCGGCGCAAACGTAGCGGAAAAACTGATTGCGGCCGGAAATCGAAAGGCAGACAGCATGATTGCACGGAGCGAGGAGCTTTTGCAGCACGTTGAGATACCGACAGAGCGGCTGAGAGACCAGCCGCTGGTATTTTCGGGCGGAATGCAGCAGCGCGTTCAGATTTCCAAAGCAATCGCCAATAATCCGCCCATTTTGCTGCTGGATGAGGTGACGACCGGACTTGACCTGAGCGTACAGGCCAAGGTGCTTGATTTAATCCGTTCTATTCAAAAGGAACTTGGAATTGCCATGATGGTAGTCAGCCATGATTTGGCGGTGATACGCATGATGTCCGACCGGACAATGGTAATGCTGGGCGGACGGGTAGTAGAAGAAGGGCTGACGGATCAGATTTTGGAGGATCCCCTTCACGAATATACCCAGACACTTGTGAGCTCGCTGCTTTAACAGGAGGAATTTTATATGCAGGATATAATGATTCGAAACGCAACTGTGGTTTTAAAAGACCGCGTGCTGAACTCCGGTTCCGTTTGGATACACGGAAACCGGATTCAGGAAATTTCTGAAAAACCGGATTTTGCACAGCAAGCGCCGCTGGCAAAACAAATAGACGCGGAAGGCGCCTATCTGATGCCCGGCTTTATTGATATACATTCTGACAACATTGAGACGGTGATACAGCCCAGGCCGCAAAGTATGATTGATTTTGAGCTCGCTATGCGCGAGCAGGAAAAACAGCTTGTCAATCAGGGAATTACAACGATGTATCATTCCCTGACAATCATGGATGTGGAGGCTTTGGATGAGCAAAAAACGGCGAAAAAGGCACAAATGCGTTCTCCGGAAAATTTGAAACGGCTGGTTGGGCTGATTCGCACGTTTCATGAGGGAGACCATCTCATTCGGCACAGGTTTCACTGCCGATATGAAATTACCAATACAGTTGGCTATGCAATGCTGCTTGACTTTATCCGAAACAGGGATATGCAGCTGCTGTCCTTTATGGACCATACGCCCGGACAGGGACAGTACCGTGATTTAGAGTTTTTCAAAGATCAGGTTATGAGCCCGGAACACAGCGATCAGGAAAAAGCACGGCTGATTCAAGAAAGAATGAACCAGACCAAACTAACGGCAGAGCAGCTTGCACAGGCGGCTGATATGGCAGAAGAGGCCGGCATTCCCATTGCTTCCCATGATGATGACAGCTCGGAAAAACTGGACTATGTCACCAATAGCCTGCATGCGCAAATATGTGAATTTCCGGTTGAGCTTGCAGTTGCAAAGGATGCACATAGCAGAGGTATGCAGGTGGTGGTAGGGGCTACCAATATTTTGATGGGCCGCTCGCATTCCAATAACTTATCTGCGCTGGAAGCGATCAAAAATGGCTGCGCCGATATTTTGGTATCCGATTATTTTCCGGCAGCGATTTTACATGCTGTATTTCAATTGTATGAACAGGGAATATGCAGCCTTCCCGAAGCAGTAAACATGGCGACCTATAATCCGGCCAAAGCGGTTAAAATGGACGACCGTTTCGGCTCTATAGAACCGGGCAACTATGCAGATTTGCTTTTGGTCAGCAAGAAAGGAGCCGTTCCGGTTATATTGTCAGTCTTTATCAACGGCGAGGAAGTAACCAAAATCCATTACCGCAACGATTTTGTCGGAGAAGATGGTGTTCACGATGACTGATTTGTATAACTTTGCAAAGAGATTGGTTCTTTGCTGCGGTGAACAATTGGGGGAGAAACGGCGTCAGCATAATTTCTCGATACAGGAAAAGACAGGGCACAGCGATATTGTGACCGACCATGACATCTGGGCGCAGCGTTATCTGTGCGAGCAGATTTCGAAACAGTATCCCGAACACAGCATTGTTGGAGAAGAAAATATGTGCAGGGAAGGGACATCTTGCTGGAAATGGGTGATTGATCCCATTGACGGAACCACGAATTATTGTCAATTTGGCAGAGATTATGCCATATCGGTTGCACTTTTACACAACGGGAATCCAATGTATGGCTATATTTTAGATGTAGAAAACGGGCGGCTTTACGAAAGCGGCGATTCGCCGCAGAACCATGCGCCGGATGATGAGGAAACAGCGAAGGAAGGGATTTTACATATTGGATTTAAAACCATGCGGGATTTTGCCCGTCAGGGTTCTGACCCTTTTGCGCTGGCGGAACAGTTTCGCGGCGTGCGTTATTTGGGCTGCGCTTCGCTGGAGCTGTGCGGCATTGCGGAGGAACAATCCGGCTTGTATGTTAATTCCCATTTGAAATTGTGGGACTTCGCAGCGGCGCAGGCAATACTTCTTGGCAGAGGGTGCCGCATTGCGGCCGCCGCACTTCCGGACAAGAGCTATTTTGTCTGTGCGTATCGTACAGAAGCCCTTTATAACCAGTGTCTTCCTTTTTTTCCGGAGGAGATACGCAGAAAACTCAATGAGAACGGAGGAAATGTATTTCATGTTACAAATATGTGAGTTATCTAAAAATTTTATCATGCATATCCGCTCGGAAGCGGAAATCTATGGATTTGATGCGGTGGATTTTTCTGCTAAACCGGGAGAACTGGTGGCAATTACCGGGCCGAGCGGCTGCGGAAAATCTTCCTTGCTCAAATGTATTTACCGAACCTATATGCCCACTGGCGGTCATGTTCATTATACGTGTAAGGACGGCAGCGTGATAGATTTGGCAACGGCCGAACCGTGGGAAATGATTCACCTGCGGGAAACAGAACTGGGCTATGTATCGCAGTTTTTCAGTGTGATTCCTCGGGTTTCAGCACTGGATATTTTAACAAATACGCAAACCGGGCGCGGAGTGGATGTGAAAACTGCACGGGAACGGGCTGCCGAGTATTTAGAAAAAGTGGGCATATCGCCTAAGCTCTGGGATATGTATCCCGCTACTTTCAGCGGCGGAGAAAAGCAGCGGCTTAATATTGCAAATGCTTTGATTACAAAACCACGTCTGCTTCTGCTGGATGAGCCGACTGCATCATTGGATGCCCATAGCAAAGAATGGGTTATGAACATGATTCTCGATTTGAAAGCGGAAGGAACGGCCATGGTGGGTGTTTTCCACGACGAAATTGCAATACAGACGCTGGCTGACTGGCGGTATGAGATGCGGGAGAGAAAAATGGTGCCAAAAGATTATAAAATGGAGTATGCTTCAGAAGCGTTGGCAGAACTCCTGTGAAAAGAGGAGGTGCGGAATATGTGGGATTTGCATACGCATTCTCATTGGTCAGACGGTGAACTTTCTCCATTTGAATTGGTACAGAGCGCTATACAAAAGGGATTATCAGGAATTGCACTGACGGATCATGATACGTTATCCGGAATAGAGGAACTGGAGCGGGCCGGGAAAGAACTTGATTTTCCCGTTTATAGCGGAATTGAGATTAGCTGTATCCAGCAGGATGGCCGTCCGCTGCATTTGCTTGGCTATGCAATACCGGCAGATGGACGGCAAAAAGTGGAACTGTTTTGCCGTCCAATTCGTTTGGCACGAAACCAGGCGGTTCTGGAAAGCACCAGAGCCTTGCAGCGCGCCGGATATCCGGTATCTGAAGAACGCGTTCAGGCGATGGCGGGCCCAAATGGGGATTTA
>CALLNG010000134.1 GCA_938005345.1 uncultured Clostridia bacterium | reverse complement strand
CAATCATCGAACGTGCGAACCAGCTTTTAGCACCGCTGGATGCGGATATGGCAAGCTTTGTTTGGCGCATATGCCTTGTTTGACGAAGCGGCGCGCGCCGTAGCAGGGATGCTGGACTTTACCTTTGACGCGGCCGAGTGCGAGTGCGTATTTGCCTATCTGAAACGGGTGCAGGAGACGCCGCGGGAGAATTCGGGAAAACAATAAAGAAAACAGGCCTGCTGCCAAGGCAGCAGGCCTGTTTTCTTTCTTTCATTTAATTTTAATGAAACCGGTATCCCAATCCGTAAAACGCACCTTCTGGCGGCATGGATGCGCCGCAGTACCGGCAGTGGGTATCATCGCGGTTTACCTGAAACAAGCATTGCGGACAATAATAGGAAAACGCATGAAGATGAGATAAATGTTTGCGCCGAAGCTCCCGCTGGGAGTGCAGTTTCACGTCACATAGCGGGAGCTGTAAGATACAATACTGATACAATTCATATTGTAAGCTGCCGATCCGGCATTCAATGACAGCAGGCGTGACTTGAAACTGGCGGGCAAGTGAAGGTATAATTTTTTTTGGTGCCCGGCAGTGAATCCGGCTTTCCTCCAACAACAAAGGGAGAAATACCTGATATGGAACCAGTAATTCAGCGGCGCCTTCATTTGCCTCCCATTCCAAAAACGGACTCTGGCTAGGCTTTGCCGTTGTGAAACAATTGAAATAGTCCCGTTTCAGATTCCGGTGCTTGGTGAGGTGAATCAACTCATGCCCACAGTCAAAATTTTGCTCCAGTGGGCTCCGATTGTCATTGAGCACAACGGTGTCTGTTTTTTCGCCCAGAAACGCCAATGCACAAAGCCCCGGCGTTTGAAAGGCACGGTGTTCCACACAAATTGCATGCTGCTGAAATAGAGGGGCAAGCTGCAGTGGAAAAGATGCAGGGGCGATGTGGAATTGTTCCCGCAGATGGGAAACATGTTCATAGAGAGAAGATTTCGCATTGTTCGTAAACATGGGAAATGGGCCTCCATCTTGAGTATGTCATTTGTTTTTTTGTTGGTGAGAATGGTATAAGTTGAGGATAGCCTCAATATCGTCCTCCGTTAACCCTAGTTGTTCAGCACCCTTTGCCAACCGGAAATAGACCTGATCCAGCTGGGCAGCCTCATTGGCGTTGCGTAGGGGACTTTTGCCAAGCAGATAGTCAGTGGAAACCTGAAACAAATCCGCTATTTGCAGCAGTTTGTCCATATCGGGTTTGATGTCACCACGCTCGTATTTTGCGAAAGTGGAAAAGGCAATACCAAGTTTTTGGGCAACGGTACTTTGTGTCCAGCCCCGTTCTTTGCGCAGGGTGCGAAGCCGTTGGCCAAATGTATTATTTTCAATCAATGCATTCACTTCCCTTGAATAGGAATCGTTGTAAAAATTTTCTTGTTATGACAATAGTATAACGGATTCTAGCCAAAAATGCAAGGAATTTTCAACATATTGTCTTTAAAATAAAAAATAACAATAAAAATTGTCTTGACAAGACAGAATGAGAGTGTTATAATTGTCCTATCAAGACAAAGTGGTATAAGCAAATGCTAGAAAGGCGCGCCTAGTTGTTTGCTAGAGAAAAAAGGAAACGCGATATAGTGTGTCGCAAAAAGACAACAGTGGTGAAAGGACAGTAGAGGAGGAGAGAAACATGACAAAATTACTGGATAAGAAAGTAAAAGGATATATTTTATGGGAAATTCAAAACTATCCCGCATCCCAGCAATGGCTTGCAAATAATAACAATAAACAAAGAATAGACGGGACTGCCAGAAAATTTAGGGAGCGCAGACAGCAAGTGGTAGAAGCTATTGATGCGGCATTACAGGAGGCCGACCCTGAACAGGTGGAGGCGGTATCGCTGATTTATTGGAAAAAATTATACAATGCGGCAGGCGCTGGCTTTCAAATTGGCGCCAGCGAGCGCACCGTTTACCGCTGGATTGACCAAGTAGTGTATACAGTAGCGGCAAAAATGGGGCTATTAGAAGGAGAAGAAAGAAGAATAGGATAATATAAAAGACAAGCCTCCCTTGCATTGTACAAAGATTTATAGTATTATAAAAAGGGTAGAAACTGCGAATGAGGTGATTAGAAATATTAAAGGGAAAGAAATGTTATTTTTTTGGCGATAGTATTATAGAGGCGGATGGAAAAATATTTCAGTATCCAGCGGATTATAATGAACAGGAAAATGGCCAACGATGTATCGGATTTCCTACATTGTTAAAAGAACAATATAATATTGAAAACTGCGGCAATTTTGCGGTGGGTTAACAAGGAATTGGGGAGCAAAAAGACGTTTTATTGCGTCAGGATTTTCAAGGGATAGACATTACCGTTATTTCTGTTGGCGTCAATGATTTTAGTAATGGTAAACGGCTTGGAAAGTTACCAATAAGCACAGCAACTACGCATGCTCACAGTTTTATTGGGGATTATTGTACGGCCTTAGATTATATCTATCGTAGCAATCCGCAAATGAAAGTGTTGCTAATGACGCCTCTTCACCGTAATACGTTGCATCGCGCTGGGAAGGGTCCCGTCAATACAATTGATTCAGTTGTGGGCGGAAATGTTTTAAAAGATTTTGCTGATGCTATTAAAGCAATAGGTAGTTTTTATGGTTGCCCTGTTGCGGATATGTATGCGGAGAGTGGATTAAATCGTTTTAATCTACCTAAAATTACTTTCGAAGGGGTACATCCAACCAATGAGGGGTATCGGTTTATAGCGGCGCCGTTGATAGAAGCAATGAAAAAATTAGATTTTTAGGTGCGTATGAAAAAACTATACGCTTATATGGTATGATATGCCCTGTTAATCTTTCAAATATAAAAATCTGGTTGATATCAATCAGGTGGATTGCCATTTGGCAATTTTAGCTTGATATAAACAACAGTTTTTGTTGCGCCTAAAAAGGTTGAACTAAGCAAATATCAAATTGTGGTAGAATAAATTCGCTATTGTATCAAATTTATTCCGTGCATACCTTTAAACTGTTGCGCGTGTAATTCTAGGAGAAGCTGTTTTTTTTCGGGGTGCCTACCTATTAAACGATGGATGTTTACTCTTGAATATTCACCGTATGAAGCATAGTTCGTATTTATTACCGCACATAAAACAAACCCGCCTGAAACACACTGTTCAAGCGGGTTTTTACTGGTGCGCCATTAGGGGGTCGAACCCTAGACACCCTGATTAAGAGTCAATATTACATGATGTTTATAATTCCTTTTGTAATAAACATAAATTCCTAAAATGATTATAAATAAAGGAAATTTTCATTGCAGCATTATGCAAATAATTGCAAAACTATATCAGTATTTTGTCAGTCATGTCAGTCAAAAATCAGTCAAAAATCATGCGACAAAATATAGCTTGAAAGTTTGTTTTTCGACTCTTCAAAATTGGTGTTCAGGTGAGTATATATTTCTAATGTGGTCTTAATATCTTTATGTCCAAGCCAAGATTGAGCGGTTTTAATATCAATTCCGGCATAATATAAATTTGTCGAAAATGTGTGCCGTAAGATGTGAGAGGTCAAATCGCTTATTGGTTTTGGATTTTGTTCACACCCAGCACTTTGATTTAATTTCTTTAATATAGAATCCCACATTTTCCGATACGCTGAACGGGAAAAAGTATCGCCGGTTTTAGTTGTAAATAATAAATCTGTATCTATTTCAGACATATATTTTTTAATATGTGAAAAAAGTGGCTCTATTATTGGAATATTTCTTGTTCCGGCTTCTGTTTTTGGCACATCTTTAATAATGCCTTTATTATCATCAAAAATTACTGTTTTGTTGATTGATATAGATGGTGTTGTTAAATCTATATCTTGTTTTGTTAATGCAAGAGATTCCCCACGACGCAGCCCGGCATATAACCCCAGGTAAATAAAAAGACGTTCTTTGTCTGTTAAATCAGCTTGTCTGATAGCAATGTGTTCGATTTCGGTTATCGCGCGCTTTTCTGCTGATTTAAATTTAGGAATAGGTATTCTGGCCGCCGGACTTTTTATTATTAAGTCATTTTCTACGGCTTGATCAAACATGTCTTTCAAAACAATTCTCAAAATCTCAACCGTTCTCGTGAGACCAATCTCAACCTTTTCGTTTATTAATTTTTGAATATGCTGTTTTTTTATTTTGGATAATGGAATGGACGCAATATCAGAACCAAGAATATGGTTGTTAATGCAATTTTCATACATCTTTTTCGTATTAAGGCCCACGTTGGCTTTATATGTATTAAGCCATATTTCTGCCCATTTACCCGCTGTTATATTCTTATCATCAATAACTATTCCATTATTCATTTGCCGTTTATATTCGGCGACTTTGTCATCTAATTCTGCCGTGGTTTTTCCATATAAATTTTTGTATTTCTTTTTGCCATCTGCATTATATCCTATAAAAATTTGAACAAGGTACCGTCCATCAGCACGTTTTTTATATTTTGCACGCGGCATACTGAAACCTCCTTTCTGAAATGGCTATGTGGCGAAGTTACTATATCCCTCTTTAGAAAGGTAACTCTTGTAAACTGTCTTTTTTGCCCTGCATTTTATAAATAGGCATGAAAAAAAACACCCCTTTCCACTTGCAAAAATGGAGTGCGTATGGTATACTATTTCTGGTACATGCGTATGTATATCATGCGCACTCCTTATGGACCCCCCACGCGCGCTAACACGTGGGGGATTTTTATATTATTTTAGAATAAATTGAATGTTCAAATTACCGCTTACTTCAAAAGTATTTCCATCTTTCAAAGAGGCATTTTTGTATTCTTTAATGCCCCATTGTTCATCTCCAGAAAAAATTTCATTGATAGAGCTTCCACCTTTTTTGTAAAAGTTACCAGAGCCAGACACCCATTGAATATCGTATGTACCAGCGGGCAAATCTGTCCCAACAGTATAATTGCCAGCAGTGAATTGTTTAGGTGCGTTCTTGATAGTATCCACTTGATTTGTTAAATCGGCGAGTTCTGTTTGTTTTTGCGCCAACTGCCCCTTTACATTTTCAAGTTCGCTATTCATTTGGTCTTTATTTTGCTTATACTCCCTGAAAGCCGCAAGTTCCGCCTGGTCTTGTTCCATCTCCTGCTTGACGGACTCCAAGTCCGCTTTTGCTTGGTTCAGTTCTGTATCTGTTTCTATCTTCACTTCTGCTAAAGTAGAAACAGCGTCTTCATCAACCTTTGAATCTTTACCAATTGAATGCATGACAGCGCCGAAAATAACAAGAAATATAACTGCAACGGCAATAATAACGGCATATTCCCCGAAACCTAGCTTTTTTTCATTTACAATTATTTTCATGTTATGTCTCCTCCCATTGATGTTTTATTTTAACGGCTAAGCCGTTAATTGCTAAATGCATTTTTGTGGGTGCAATCGCTATACACCATCATGATATACACCGATTGCACCCACATATTTAATTTATAAATTCCCATGATGTCAACTCCTATGATGTCATTCCATATTTTTATTTACTGCAACGTGAGCATGCCCTCAGGCCGCTTTCGATTGCAACATATATGTCCATTTCTCGCAAATCTGTCTTTCCGCGTATGTACGAACAATCCGGTTTTGTATGATAAACTTCTCCGGTTCTTGCCACCCATACAGTTTGCCCTTGAGGAATAGATTCTTGTACCTGTTCTGTCGGTTCTGTTGGAATAGTGGTTGGTTGCGGTGTTACCTGTATTTGAGTTTGAGAAGGTGGTGTTTCAATCTCTAATGGCGGCATTGTTTCTTCGGATATAGGGCTTGAGAGCTGTTCAATAGATGTTGGTATTGGAGGACTTGCCTCTTTTTTAGTATCCAAAAGATTCTCTGTAATTTCAGCAATATAAACGCCAGACAGGAACACTACAATAGCGGCTGCCGTAGCCATTGGATACCAAATAAATTTATTGCGTTCCAGTTTTTGGAAAATTGTATTTTCCAAAACTAAATTTGCTACCCGGTTTGCCTCACGCTCAGCCTTTTGGCTGCCGCGCCCAAATACACCTTCTATAATATCATGTCCACATAAAATATGAGCTATTTCATGTAGAATTAGAAAAATGATATCTTCTCCAGTATCGTCATTTATTAATATGGCGATAGTCATACCATCTGTATATGCAAAAGAAGCGGCATGTTTCGCATACAACCTTACTCGAGTACCCAACTCATTTACAAATTCATTCCCACGCTTATGAACGGAGTCACCATAACATAGCAATGTCCATCCCTGTGCTCGAATAAATTCTCGTAAAGTTAAATAAGTAACCTCCTTTCCCGCGAATTCTTTTTTCAAAATTGCTACCACTTTATTTGGTTTCATAGGCAACTCTCCTCTCGGTGTACATTATACAACTTTCAGAGAAAAGAATCAACCTTTTTTAGTTCAATCTGGAATAATATCGTCACCATCTTCCTCACGGTTCAAAATTTCTTGTAGTTTTTTTCGTTTTTCTGGAGTAATTTTGACAGATTCGCGCTCTCCACCGAAGGCAATCATTTTTGCCTCAGTTACATAGTTTTCTTTATAAAACTTTAATTCTTTTGTCATTTCTTCAAGTTTCTGCTGTGTCTGAATGTATAAGTCTATATCGTT
>CALLNG010000133.1 GCA_938005345.1 uncultured Clostridia bacterium | reverse complement strand
AATGGATTGACCAATCTGGACTACAAGTGCGCCGATGTTTTTGACCTGCTGACCGAGATGGCCAAAGAGAAAAAGTGCGACTATGACTATATTATTCTGGACCCGCCTGCCTTTACCAAGAGCCGCGCGACCGCCAAAAACGCCTATCACGGCTATAAGGAGATCAATAGGAAGGCGATGCGGCTGCTGCCCCGCGGCGGATATCTGGCGACCTGTTCCTGCTCCCACTTTATGACCGATGAGATGTTCCGTAAGATGCTGCGGGAAGCGGCGCTGGATGCCGGTGTGACGCTGCGGCAGATTGAGGCGCGGCAGCAGGCTCCGGATCATCCCATTTTGCCGGAGGTTCCGGAGACCGACTATCTGAAATTTTACCTTTTGCAGGTGGTGTAAGAGCAAATAAAAACCTTCAACAAAGGAATTTGAACAGCAACCTCCCAAAAGGGCAACAATATGTCCGATGAAAAGCTCGCAGCGCCTAGGTGCTGTAACACCCGCAGATTTCTGCATCGAGGCTTTTGAACCTCATGCAGAAATCTGCTTTTTTATATAATGAAGGGACGGCTGCAAATAATTGCAACCGTCCCATACCTATATTACTCGTTATTGCAGCAAAATCCTGAAGCCAAAATGGAAAGATGACTGGCCATTCTGTTTTCCAGGTCAGTAAAGTTATTTGTTGCAAAACAATATAGAATATACCCGCGGCAGGTGATTAGCAACATATCTGCCATTACTAAAAGCGAACAATCTAATGAAAAGGTTGAACCTAAATTCAATTTTGGTTGTAGGTAACGGATCTGTGGCGACTAACGAGTACGGATTTTATAGATACTTTGTAGATAACAGGGTCTATTACCATAGACAAGCGTTAGTGATAGTTGCCGATGAAACCCCGACGGTATGTTGCGGTAGCCTAACACATTTGAAGGCGTTGAACGAGAGAGGTTTTTGGGATGTGAGGATGGTAGGAGATAGATTGGCCGAGGGGTTGGTAGATATTTTAGGTAGTAGAGGTATTACCAATGGCCGAATTGGCTATTGCCCGGAAACACTTCCCGCTTCATGGTTTGATTGTATTCATAGTGCATATCCAGAGCTTGAATGGGTGGATTGTACGATGGATCTTTATGAAATCCGCAAGAAACGCAGTAGTGAAGAATGCCGATTGGTTGAGAAATGTGCTGAGTTGGCACTAAGCGGATATGAAGCTCTATGTGCAGCGGTGCAGAATAATGTAACCGAAAGCAAACTGGTGTCTGAGTTGGACTATGCCATGAAAAAGCAAGGTGCAGAGGAAACCCTTACAACTCTAAACTGCGGTTTTTTGAACGATGCAAACGGCATGGGCCTGTTGCATAGTGCTGCGAATTCTCAAAAGGCAGTAAAGTATGGTGACTGCATAGCAGCAGCTATCACACCTCGATATAATGGATATTGGGTTCAAATGCTGCGCACTTTATGTGTAGGGAAAGAAAACCAAACAGCGGTAGCGATGCATGAGGCAGTGGCCGGGTGGATAAGCGCAGCGGCTAAGCTCCTAATACCTGGGAACAAGGTAAGCACTGTTGCCCAAAAAATCGAAGAAGAAGCTAGGGCAGCAGGATACACTATTGGGGGCATTCAAGGGTACATTTGCGGGGTGGATCTACGGGAACAACCGATTTCTGCAGAAAATGAGACAAAACTGACCCAAGATATGACGGTAATACTTAGCCAAATTATATTGAAAGATTGAAATGACTGCGGTTTTTGCTGGGGGGATACCTATTTGGTGACTCTAGAAGGAGGACGATGCTTGACAGAGGACGGCAAGAGCCTAAAAATAATTAAAAGTGTGGAGGGGTAGATCAGATGTTCAGCGATGGGGAAAAGAAGGGTTGAAGCAGTAAGAGGTCTGATGCAGGACGAAAAGCTAGATGTGTTGTTGACGATAGGAAATGGATGCGTCGGAACCAATGCGTATGGTTGTTTCCGCTTTTTAACGGCTGCCAATGTGTATTACGGGCTGCAGTCTGCATCGTTTTTTTCATGTTCCAACCCCGTTGGTATTGTAGACTCAGAGATATCTTGCGGGGAATTGAAAAAAGCTGGAATCGTGACTGAATGCAGGATAAGTACAACTCCCATTCAAGCGATTATAGATGTGCTGAAAGAAAGTGAAATAACAAGCGGTCGCTTGGGCACCAGCTTGGACATTCTGCCGCAATCATGGCGTATGGCGCTGGAAAGAGAAATGCCCGGATTAGTACTGTGTGATGTATCGGAACCGCTATTTCGTATCCGAAATCACCACAGCCCAGAGGAGGTTGCTTTAATTCGTCAATGCGGCAAATTGGCTCGGGCTATGCAGAAGTGCTGAAAAATGTTAAGCCAGGTATGACGGAGCAGCAGGTGGCGGCAGAGCTGGAACATGCAACGCAGGGAATGGGGGCAGACTACAACTTTACCCTTATTTCTACAGGGAGGTTTTCACTGGAGGATAATCAGCTTCCATGTATTCGCGCTGCGACTATGTTTGATTGTGTTGTAGCTCATGGTGATTGTATATCGATGGAGATTACTCCGCGGTATAATGGCTATTGGACACAGCTGGTGCGTACCATATCGGTTGGAGAGCCGAATGAGGATTTTATTAAGATGCATGAGGTTTCCTGTCGCATTATCAAAGGTGCATTGGAAGAACTAAAGCCTGGGAACCGTATCGGTAATATTGCTATACTGCCTGTATGCACGTGGATTTAGCAAGAAGTTTAAAATGATTACTTCCCCTAAGCCTACTGGTAAGGAACTGTGGAAGGCTTTTGTAGATGCGATTTGGGCGTTGTTGATGCCTGTCATAATTCTAGGCGGCATTTATGGCGGTTATTTCACTCCAACCGAGGCTGCGGCGGTAGCAGTGGTTTACGGTTTAATCATCGGACTATTTGTTTACAGAGAGCTAAAGTGGAAAGACATACCCAAAACATTTGTTAATGCTGCTCGCACATCTGCTGCGGTTATGATGATAATTGTGACAGCTGCAACCTTTGCCATCGTACTTACCCGCAATAATATTCCGACTCTTATTGGCAACTGGATCATCGGTATTGCCAAGACACCGCTTATGTTCTATGGCCTGTTCAGCATCTTTATGTTTTTCCTGGGGATGTTCATGTCGGTTTCTCCAGCGCTGGTTATTCTTACTCCCATTTTTGCACCGGCTGCAACGGCTATCGGCATTGATCCGGTCCACTTTGGCGTAGTATTTGTTGTTTGGATGTGCATTGGTACCATTACGCCGCCTTTTGGCTCAGATCTATTCATAGCCTGCGGTGTTGCCAAAATAAGCGCTGCATCAGCTTTTAAAAGGATTTGGCCATTCGTTATTATTTATGTTGCGGCGGTGGTACTTATCATGGTTTTCCCAGATTTGGTTACTTTCCTGCCAAAGTTGTTGAAATTGATGTAAGATTTTGAAGTGACCCCAAAAAGTTGGATAAAATATTTTAGTAAAAATTGTTCAAGCAACCGAAAGGGCTTGCTGTCTGTGAATCGCAGGCAGCAAGCCCTTCAGTTGTGTGCTCGATATGTGTAATAGAGACAAAGCAACAATCGCATCATTTTTCACCTGTAGTAAAAATGAACAGTATTGTGTCGAATTAAATCGCTTATTTTGTGTCTTTCTATGCTATATTCTAATTGCAAGCTATTTGCAAGCTATGCTGTGGACGTCCGGCATAGGAAATGGAATCAATTTGTAGGAGGTTAAAAATGACAAAACAAAGAAAGACCAATTCGACCTACGCAATTGTCATGGTCATTGGCTTGGCATTTATGCTCTTATTTGGCTATCTGGTCAAGCCATTCAGTACAGTTACCGTAACTGGTGTAAAGATGCTGGGTGTTCTGATTGGTCTAATCATTATCACCTGCTTTAACGGTGACTTGCTCAGCGGTTCGCTGATGGCGCTACTTGCCACTCTGTTCCATGGGTATTATGACATTTCCGGCTTGTTGAGCGAATGGCTGGGCTCCGTCTTTACTGTTCAGCTGGTATTCTGCGGTGCCCTGTGTCTGGCTTTGCGAGATTCGGGTGCAATGAATGTTTTGGCTAAAAAGTTGCTGAGCAGCAAGCTTTGCCGTGGTCGTCCTGTTATGACGATGGTAATGCTGTTCCTTGCCACCTATGTCGCTGCAGCCTTTATTGGTGGCCCTCCCGTCTACATTTTGTTCTTCGGACTGGTAGAATCCATTCGTGATGTTTGCGGCTACGATAAAGACGATCCCTTTGTAAAGTGGACTCTGCTTGGTGTTTACATTGCTGCCACCGGTATCTTCTTCTTTGCATTCAAGACCCCGCAGGTTATGACCATCGCTTTGATCAACTCTGCAATGGAGCCCTTCGGCCGCACGTTTAATGAAGGCACCTGGATGCTTTGCATGTTCTCCATCACCATGATCTATTTGATTGTTTACACGATTCTGATGAAGACAGTGTATAGGGTCAACATGGAGCCATTGAAGTCTTTGGATTTTAATGAAATAGAGGCCATGCGCAATACCCCTGATCATTTCAACCGTGATCAGATTATAAGCCTTGCCACGATTATCATTCCGGTAATTTATATTCTTATCGGAACCGTTTATCCGAAGGAAGCGCCCGGACGTTATTTCTTTACTTTCATGGGCAACTCCTGGATTTGGGTACTTATGTGTGCAATCGGCGCCTTGATCCGCCGCAAGGACAGCAAGCAGTCCATTGTTCCTATTAATAAATGCCTCTCGGAAGCATCCATGTGGACAATGATCTCTCTGGTCGGTG
>CALLNG010000132.1 GCA_938005345.1 uncultured Clostridia bacterium | reverse complement strand
CCTACCTTTTTCTCCCCGCAGAACCGTTATACCGCTTCCTGTTGCATCATGGTAGTCCATATAGTTCTCCTGCTTACAGGGCGGCAGCGTTTCAACGCCAAAGAAAAAGGACTCCAAACTTTCGCGGGGCGCATATTGATACGCAATATGAAGCAACTGCAAAAGCGTTTCATCCCGATAGTATGAATAACTAAATTCCAGTGTCAAATCTGCGGTGAATTTTTGTCCCAAGCACCGTGAATCATTCAATGCCGGGATGGTGTCATCCCCCATCAATAAATCTTTCGCTTTTCTTGCCATTCTCAAATACTGGCGGTCTTGCAGATTGCTATACGGTGTGTGCCGAGCAAAAATTTCGTAGGAATAAAATGCTGTTAACGCATATTGATGATAACTAAAGGAGCCTTCAAACCAAAAATCGTCCAATAGAACGCCCTGCTTCCTTTGGTCTTGCAAAGCAAACGGTGCATACAACCCTTTTTTAATGATGCTTTCATCTTGCAGGAGCAGCCCTAAAATAGCAACCGATGAATTGATCAAAACTTCATGATTATGGATTTGTTTCTCCCGGTGGCGCAACAAAAATGCTGCGCCTACCCGGAACAACCGCTGGCAAATAAAATGCTGCTCTATCTCTGTCAAAGATTCCGATACCATATCATATGCGTATCCCAATTTCCGCAAAAATACCGCTTCATCCAAAGTCTGTGCAAATGCCAGCCCCGGTCCATTATATGGGATATCGCCGTGCTCTTGGTACTGGGGATATTGTGCTGCATAGCCCATCAGAATTTGTTTCACAACCGCCGCGTCTTCCGGTTTTTGAGTTAGCACATATAAATATGCACCGCGGTATGCAATGTCGGCATTTTTGTTGTGGAGATATGTCTCCCATGCTCCGTCATATGGTTCCCCTGAATAAACTGCGCCGCATACAGGGCATTCATGCTCAAACGGTTTTTTCCAATCGAATACCAGCCTATGGGAATCTTCAGGGCAACAATAGTACATTCCCCAGTTCCCTTTGCTGATTTCTGGTATAATAAAACCAGTTCCAGCAGGGTAACTCTCCGTATTTTGCAATATCTTAAAAATAAATGGCTGCCGCATTGCTTTTTCCCGCAACTGTTTCACTTCGCTTTTATTAAATAAAAACATTGATTTTGTCCCTCTTCCTGACCTTTTCTTTTTCATACCTTATTTTTGTTCTAGGCATAAAATAAATTTTCATAGTAACCGTTTCCCCTGATAATATACCGGATAACTTGCGCCGCCGTGAATCTGAAATTCCAATAGTTCTCCATCTTGCCATGCCATCTCTAATTCC
The DNA here is from genome assembly GCA_938005345.1 of uncultured Clostridia bacterium. GTDB lineage: Bacteria > Bacillota > Clostridia > RUG12999 > RUG12999 > JAAWTG01. The sequence continues at coordinate 1,444 of CALLNG010000132.1, read as the reverse complement.
CCTCCGCCGCGCAGTCGCACCCCTTTGACTTTTCCACTGTTCCATGCCTTTGGCAATGCGGGTAACAATTCTATTCTATCCTGGTGGCTTTGTGCCAACATTTCCAGAATACCGGCAGGCGCGCCTAAATTTCCGTCAATTTGGAAAACGCCGTTACAGGTATCAAACAAATTGGATAACGTAGAGTTGTTCCACAGTTTCTGTAAACAGCGGTATGCCGTCTCCCCTTCTTTCAGCCGGGCATATAAGCAGATTGACCACGCCGCGCTCCATCCGGTATAACCGCCGCCATGCGCCATCCGGTAATCCAAGGACTGTTTTGCCGCCGCCCGTAATTCCGGGCGTTCCTCCCATTGCCAGGCTGGAAATAGTCCATACAAATGCGACATATGGCGGTGCCCCTCCTGCGATTCCTGTACTTCACAGGACCACTCTAAAAGCCTTCCATCGCTTCCCACCGCTGGCGGCCGCAGTTTTTGCAGCGCCTGTTTCGCCTCTTGTTGGATCTCTCCAAACGGTACATGCAGTTCCCTTCCTGCCTGCAAAAATAGCGTAAGCAGTTCCCGCACAATCGATAGTTCCATTGTACTTCCTTTGGTCACAGCCACCCTTTCCCCCTGCCAAAGATATTCATTTTCGGGTGATGAAGATGGATAATAAGACCAGTACCCATCACCATCCTCTGTGAGAAAGTCCAGTGTGAAGCGAACCGCTTGCTGTATCACCGGAAAATATTCCGCCAATTCTTTTTTATTTCCGCCATATAAATAATGCTCCCAAATATGCCGGCAAAGCCAGGCAGCCCCCGTTGTCCATGCAATACATCTGGGATAGCCGTTTACGGGATTGGCGCTGCCCCATAAGTCGCTGTTGTGCGCTAGAAAAAAACCGCGGCAGTCAAAATACGCTTGTGCCGCTTTCTTTCCATTCTCCTGTGCCTGCTGCAAAAAAGAAAAAAGAGGTTTGTGGCAAAAGCTTAAATTTCCAATTTCCGCTAGCCAATAATTCATTGGTAAATTAATGTTTAGGGTATAATTGCTATTCCAACGTGCCTTTTCCTCTCCATTCCAAATCCCCTGTAAATTGGCGGGCATTCCTTTGGCAGAACTACTCAGTAGCAAATATCGTCCAAACTGCATATATAAAGCGGCAAACGCTGGGTCATTTTCCCCTGCCTGTACACGCTTTAACCGTTCATCCGTAGGCAGCTGTGTGTTGTCTGTTTTCTGTAATTGCAACTGCAATTTCTCCATATGTCCCGAAAACCAGGAAACATGTTCTTTTTTCATTGCTTCATAACCCAATTTTAACCCTTTTTGTGCGGTTTGTATTGCCTGTCCGCGAAATGCACGGCACGGTTTACAGTTCATACCGTCATAACTAGTAGATACCGCTACGCATACAAAAAGACTTGTTGCTTGTTCAAACCACAGCTCTTCACAGC
>CALLNG010000131.1 GCA_938005345.1 uncultured Clostridia bacterium | reverse complement strand
TCGATGGGTGTGAGAGAACAGCTCATTTTCCCGGAGATTGAATATGACAAAATTGATAAAATCAGAGGTATGGATATTATCTTTGTGACAACTGCGCAAACCGATGAAGAAGCTCGTGAGTTATTAACACTGATGGGCGCTCCGTTTAGTAAGAATTGAGAGGAGGTAACGGGAAGTGGCAAAAAAATCAATGGTGCTCAAACAGCAGAGAACGCCTAAATATTCAACGAGATACTACAACCGTTGCAAATTGTGCGGACGTCCACATGCCTATTTGAGAAAATTCGGTATTTGCCGTATTTGCTTTAGAGAATTGGCTTACAAAGGCCAGATTCCTGGCGTGAAAAAAGCGAGTTGGTAACAGAAATCGAAAAGAAGGAAGGAGGTACACTTCATGAATATAACAGATCCGATTGCAGATATGCTGACGAGAATCAGAAATGCCAGCGCTGCAAAGCATGATACTGTGGATATTCCGGCGTCAAACATGAAAAAAGCGATTGCCGAAATATTAAACAATGAAGGTTACATCAAAGGCTATCAGGTAATTGATGGCAATGTACAGGGTATCATTCGTGTTACGTTAAAATATGGTCAGGGAAAATCTGCTGCTATCTCTGGAATTAAACGAGTCAGCAAACCCGGACTTAGAATATATGCTGGCAAAGATGAACTACCGAAAGTGCTGCGTGGTATGGGGATTGCCATTATTTCAACCTCAAAGGGCATCATGACCGACAAAGATGCTCGCGCACAGCGCGTTGGCGGGGAAGTTCTTGCGTTTGTATGGTAATACTTGAAATTTTGGAGAAAGCCGAGGAGGTGTAAACAGTGTCCAGAATAGGAAAAATGCCTATCGCGATTCCAAGCGGCGTGGATGTGAAAATTGACGGCGCTACCGTGACGGTAAAAGGCCCGAAAGGAACACTGACAGATACATTTGACCCAGAAATCAAAGTGGAATTGCAGGGGTCAGAATTAATTGTTTCGCGGTCGAATGACGAAAAAAGAAACCGTTCGCTCCACGGATTGACCCGTGCGCTGCTCAACAACATGGTGACGGGCGTGTCGGAAGGCTTCACCAAGGAACTGGAAGTCAACGGCGTTGGTTATAGAGCGCAGAAACAGGGCAAAAAACTGGTACTGAACCTGGGATATTCCCATCCGGTTGAAATGGAAGAAAACAGCGACATCACCATTGATGTGCCGTCTCCCAACCAGATTATTATCAAAGGTATTGATAAACAAAAAGTGGGCCAGTTTGCTGCGGAAGTCCGGGAAAAAAGACCGCCGGAACCCTATAAAGGCAAAGGGATTAAATACGTGGATGAACACATCAGACGTAAAGAAGGTAAAACTGGTAAAGCGAAAAAATAAAGCCGCAGCCTGACAGGCTAAGGTGCAATCCTTTAATTTTGTAGTGGAGGAGGCGAAAACGAAATGATAAAGAAACCTGGAAGCAATGTCGCGAGATTGAAACGTCACGCACGTGTGCGTAAACATATCAGTGGAACGCCGCAGCGTCCGAGATTGTGTGTATACCGTTCTTTGAGCAATATCTATGCACAGATTATTGACGATGTGGCAGGAAAAACTTTGGTAGCTGCGTCTTCTTTAGAAAAAGCGATGGAAGGCAAAAACGGCGGCAATGTTGAAGCGGCAAAAGAAGTTGGGAAATTGGTTGCAGAAAAAGCAAAAGCAGCAGGAATTACAACAGTTGTATTTGACCGTGGCGGTTATATCTACCACGGCCGGGTAGCAGCCCTGGCAGAAGGTGCTAGAGAAGGCGGCCTGGAATTTTAATAGAACTGGTTTTCAATAGACCTGAAAGTTTGCAAGAAGGAGGCGAAAAGAATGCCGGAAAAAATGATGGATTCTAACGTACCGGAACTGAAAGAAAAAGTTGTTACAATAAATCGTGTTGCAAAAGTTGTCAAAGGTGGTAGAACCTTCCGTTTCAGCGCGCTGGTTGTTGTCGGTGATGAAAACGGACATGTAGGCTGCGGCATGGGAAAAGCGGCGGAAATTCCAGAGGCAGTAAGAAAAGGAATTGAAGACGCAAAGAAAAATATGATTTCTTTCCCGATGGCAGGAACCACCATCACACACGAAATCATCGGAAAATTTGGTGCAGGAACAGTTTTGCTCAAACCCGCTGGTCCTGGTACCGGAGTGATTGCAGGCGGAGCAGTTCGTGCGGTCATGGAATTAGCTGGTATTCGTGATATCAGAACGAAATCCATGCGTTCCAACAATCCGCGCAACGTGGTCAACGCGACCATTGATGCGCTGAAAAACCTGAAACAGGCAGACGAAGTGGCTGCCCTGAGAGGCAAAGAAGTCAAAGAATTGTTAGGATAATAGGAGGGAGCAGCTATCATGGCGAAACAGCTTGAGGTAACACAGACCAAAAGTGCAATTGGCCGCAAAAAAGATCAGATTGCGACCCTCAAAGCACTGGGACTGAAAAAAATTAGAGATGTGAAAGTGCATCCGGACAATCCCCAAATTAGAGGGATGGTCAACAAAGTAACGCATTTGGTAAGCGTTCGTGAGATATAATAAAATTAGGTTGAAAGGAGGCGAAAGGAATGCGTCTACATGAACTTTCACCGGCACCGGGCGCATCAAAGGATGTGAAACGGAAAGGCCGCGGACATGGAAGCGGAAACGGAAAAACAGCCGGCAAAGGACATAAAGGGCAAAATGCACGTTCCGGCGGCGGTGTAAGACCAGGATTTGAAGGGGGCCAGATGCCTCTTTACAGAAGAATCCCGAAACGTGGATTTACCAACATTTTTGCAAAACAGTATGTAGAAGTAAAAGTAGCGGATTTGAATAAATTTGAAGACGGTACCGTCGTAACGCCGCAGCTGTTGAAAGAATCTGGTGTAATTCGCAAAATTTGTGACGGCATTGTTGTTTTGGATGGAGGCAGTTTGGAAAAGAAACTGACCGTGCAGGCAGCGCGTGTGACAAAAGGAGCGAAGGAGAAGATTGAAGCAGCAGGCGGAAAGGTAGAGGTGATATAAGGTGATAAAAACCTTAATTAACGCATGGAAAGTACCGGATCTGCGGAAAAAATTGCTCTTTACAGGGTTGATGTTAGCAGTTTTTCAACTGGGGTGTGCCATCTCTGTTCCTGGCATCAGCAGCGATGCAATTGCCCAGCTCATGGGTATTGGAGCTGGTGCAACAGAAGCGGGGCAAGCATCGATATTTAACTTTTTGAATATCATCGGCGGCGGCGCGCTGGAAAATGCATCTATTTTTGCAATGAGCATTACACCGTACGTAACGGCTTCCATTATCATCCAACTTTTAACGGTCGCAATTCCGGCGTTGGAGCGCCTGGCAAAAGAAGGACAAGAAGGCAGAAAAATTATTGAAAAATGGACTCGTTACAGCACAGTTATTTTAGCCTTTATTCAGGCATCCGGTATATATATTGGATTGGTGAACAGTGCTGCGGTAGATGATCCGGGATTCATGAGCTTTGCAACCATTGTGATTTCTCTCACAGCGGGGACAGCATTGCTGATGTGGATTGGGGAACAGATTTCCGACAAAGGGGTAGGGAACGGAATTTCCCTTATTATCTTTGCGGGTATTGTGACCCGTGTACCGAGTATGATTCAGCAGTTTATTATTGCTATCCAGAGCGGAACTGTTTCCTGGCTGGTCGGCATTATTGTCGTGGTAGCCGTTTTGGCGGTGTTTGCACTGGTGGTGCTGATGAATGATGCAGAAAGAAGAATTCCGGTGCAGTATGCAAAACGGGTCGTTGGCAGAAAAATGTATGGCGGGCAGAGTACCCATATTCCATTTAAGGTAGCGATGGCTGGTGTGATTCCGATTATTTTCGCCTCCTCACTGATGGCATTCCCGTCTACGATTGCGCAGCTGTTTGGCGGAGCACAGGAAGGTGGCTGGGTCGCTAAATTTTTACAGTTTATTGGACCTACCTCTTGGTTCTATGCGGTATTGTACTTTGTGCTGATCATTTTCTTCACTTTCTTTTATACTGCTATGATGTATAATCCGATTGAGATGTCAAATAACATCAAAGCTAATGGCGGATTTATTCCGGGTATCCGTCCGGGACGTCCGACCAGTGAATATATTTCCAGAGTGATGAACCGTGTGACCGTGATGGGATCTATTTTCATTGCATTTATCGCGGTATTGCCGCTTATTGCATCCGGAAGCAACGTTTCGGTTGGATTTAGTGGGACTTCCCTGCTGATTTTGGTCGGTGTTGCGCTGGAAACAAACCGTCAGATGGAATCACAGCTGATGATGCGGCATTATAAAGGGTTCCTTGAGTAGTAATGCAGTTGGGTACGAAAGAGGACGATATTGAACGAAAAGATTCAGAGGGAACAAAATGAAACTATTATTATTAGGGCCGCCGGCGGCCGGAAAAGGGACACAGGCGGAAAAATTGGTGGAGCATTACCACATACCGTCTATCTCAACAGGCGCTATGTTTCGTGAAGCAATGGAACAGTCGACACCTGCCGGAAAGCTGGCGAAGCAGTTTATCGATAAAGGGCAGCTGGTTCCTGACGACGTGACGATTGAAATCGTGCGCGAGCGGCTTGCGCAGGAAGATTGCCAGGATGGATATATTCTGGACGGATTCCCGCGGACGTTAGTACAGGCCCAAGCTGCAGACGATATGGGCATCTGGTTTGACAGAGTCATTTTGATTGATGTTGCGGACAATGAGGTCATCCGCCGAATTTCTGGACGCAGGCAGTGCAGCAGTTGCGGCGCTGTGTACCATATCGACGATAACCCATCTGAAAAAGGTAGCCTGTGCGCCAAATGCGGGGGCGAATTAGTAACTCGCGATGACGATACAGAGCAAACAGTGAAAATCCGCTTGGAGGTCTATCATTCCCAGACAGAGCCACTCATCCAGTTTTACCGGGATAAGGGAAATCTGATTACGGTAAAAGGACAGCAGGATGTCAAGGATACGACAAAACTGCTTTTTGATGCGCTTGGCGAATGAAAGGGAAGGGTGATCCAGGTTGATTACGACAAAAAGTAAACAAGAGTTAGAACTGATGCGGCACGCCGGCAAAATTCTTGCAGATACCTTTCAGGTGCTGCGGGATCACATTCGGCCGGGAGTTGATACCAAACATCTGGATGAGCTGGCGTACCAATATATAACGAGCCAACATGCCACACCGTCATTTAAAAATTACAACGGGTTTCCAGCAAGTATTTGCGCATCGCCCAACGAGATGGTGGTGCATGGCATTCCTTCGCACAAAACAAAATTGCATGAAGGAGACATTATCAGTTTAGATGTTGGCGTCTGCTACTGCGGGTATCATGCGGATGCGGCGAGAACCTATCCGGTTGGAGAGGTTTCGCCGGAAGCGGTCCGCTTGATTGAGGTGACGCGCCAGAGCTTTTTTGAAGGAATTAGTAAAGCGCGCCCGGGCAACCGCCTGGGAGATTTATCGCACGCAGTACAGGCTTATGTAGAGTCCCATGGTTATTCTGTTGTTCGAGATTTAGTCGGCCATGGAATCGGCGCCCATCTACACGAATCACCGGATGTTCCGAATTTCGGAAATCCAGGGCGCGGAATCCGGTTTGTGCCGGGTATGACAATTGCTGTGGAACCGATGGTCAACGCAGGTGCCTATGCGGTGCGTGTGCTTGGCGATGAGTGGTCTGTGGTCACAAAAGACGGCAGTCTGTCTGCCCACTATGAAAATACCATCATTATCACAGATGCGGAACCGGAAATCACAACAATGGGTGATGAAACATGATAGAGATAAAATCCGGCAGCGTTGTGAAATCGGTGGCAGGACATGACAGCGGCGGTTATTTCGTGGTTCTCCGGCAGGAGGGAGGCTTTGTCTTCCTTGCTGATGGGAAAAGGCGTAAACTGGAAAAACCAAAGCGGAAAAAATGGAAGCATGTGCGTTTGACAGAGGTGGATGCCATCTCCGTTACAAACGATTTGACGGATAAACAAATTAGGACCTATCTTGGTCAGTTGAATTTACGTTAAAAAGGAGGATGTTTCCTTGGCAAAAGAAAATATCATCGAACTGGAAGGGACGGTAGTGGAAACACTGCCCAATGCGACATTTCATGTGGAACTGGAAAACGGCCATACTATCTTGGCACATATTTCCGGCAAACTTAGAATGAATTTTATTAAAATTCTGCCGGGCGATAAAGTGACGGTAGAAATGTCGCCATATGATTTAACCAAAGGCAGAATAACGTGGCGTGCGAAATAAACGAAAAAATACAGTAGAAGCAGATACTTTGAAGATGAGGGAGGTACCCGATATGAAGGTGAAACCATCTGTAAAACCCATGTGCGAGAAATGCAGAATTATCAAACGCAAAGGCAAAGTTATGGTAATCTGTGAAAATCCAAAGCACAAACAGAAACAGGGATAACATTAGCATATTTCATTTTTGAATCATGAGCGGCTGATAAATACGTTCCTGCTTGGATAAAACGGTATTTGTATGATTCATTGAAATACATGATTACATTTTGGATGCGGTAGGAGGTGCAAAATAGTATGGCAAGAATTGCTGGAGTGGATTTGCCCAGAGAAAAACGTGTGGAAATCGGCTTGACTTATATTTTTGGAATCGGCAAGCCGAGCGCGCAGAAAATCCTGAAAGAAACCGGTGTTAATCCGGATACCAGGGTAAAAGACCTGTCCGAAGATGACATTGCAAAACTGCGTGCTGCCATTGATAAAGAATACCAGGTGGAAGGTGACCTGCGCCGTGAAGTCGCGATGAACATCAAGCGGCTGACGGAGATCGGCTGCTATCGTGGTGTGCGGCATCGCCGCGGCCTGCCGGTC
>CALLNG010000130.1 GCA_938005345.1 uncultured Clostridia bacterium | reverse complement strand
AGCGGGTGGCAAAAAGGAGAGTCAACATGCAATGGTTCAAGGTGCCGGAAAAAATCTATTTTGAGTATGGCAGTGCACAATATCTAGAGAAAATGCCGGACATCAGCCGGGCGTTTATTGTGACGGACGCGGCCATGGTCAAACTAGGCTATGTGGACAAGGTATTGTATTATCTGCGCAAGCGGGTACAGTATGTGCACTGTGAAATCTTTTCTGATGTAGAACCGGATCCGGATGTGGAAACGGTCATGCGCGGCGTGAGCGCCATGCAGCGTTTTTCTCCCGATGTGATTATTGCGCTAGGCGGCGGCAGCGCTATGGACGCAGCTAAGGGCATGTGGTTATTTTACGAACATCCGGAAGCAGATTTTTCATCGCTAAAATTAAAGTTTATGGATATTCGCAAACGCTTGTATAAATTCCCTCGTTTGGGCGATAAATGTAAAATGGTAGCGATTCCCACCACATCCGGCACGGGCTCTGAGGTAACCAGCTTTTCCGTCATCACTGACCGCAGTAAAAACGTGAAATATCCCCTGGCAGACTATGAGCTGACGCCGGACGTTGCCATTATTGACCCAGAATTTGTGCTGACCGTACCTCCCTCTGTCACAGCGGACACAGGGCTGGACGTGCTGACTCATGCCATTGAGTCTTATATTTCCGTTCTTGCTTCCGACTATACCGACGCACTGGCACAAAAGGCCGTCAAACTCGTGTTTGATTATTTGCCGCGTGCCTACCGGAACGGCAGCGATAAGCTGGCGCGTGAAAAGATGCATAATGCTTCCTGTATGGCAGGAATGGCATTTACCAACGCTTTTTTGGGCATCAACCACTCTTTGGCACACAAACTGGGCGGCGAATTCCATATTCCGCACGGGCGCGCAAACGCCGTTTTGCTGCCTCATGTCTTGCAATACAATACACAGCGCCCCACCAAGTTTACGATTTGGCCGAAATACGAAACATTTGTGGCAGACAAAAAGGTGGCAGAACTCGCGGCTGTTATCGGCTGCGCTGGGAAAACTACAAAGGAAAGTGTGGACAATTTTATTGCGGAAATCCGCAAGTTGATGAAGACGCTGGACATGCCGAGCTGCATTCGGGAGTGCGGCATTGACAAGAAAGAATATCTAAGCCGCATTGGCTATTTAGCGGAGCGGGCCTTTGAGGATCAGTGTACGCCTGCCAACCCACGCATGCCGTTGGTATCGGAGCTGGAAGAGCTATACCGGAAGGCATATTAACCTTTTTCAAAAAGGCTCTCTGTCTTTTTCAAAGAGGGGACCCTCTCCAGCTTCGTCCCCCCTTTGGATTCCCCTATGCAGCCGCATTCGCTCGCGCGGCGTTCTTACGAAACGCCTGCGGCTGATTGCTATCCCCGGCGCGGCACATGCCAGCGCCGGGGATCATTTTTTGTCAGCTCTACTTCGCCTTTTCCCTTATCGTTGTTTCATCCAATAAATAATCTATACTTACATTATAAAATCTTGATAATTTAATCAAAATCGCAGTAGGTATATCTACATCACCTCTTTCGTAGTTACTATAAATTCTTTGACTACAATTTAATATCTCCGCCAACTGTTTTTGTGTTAAGTCTTTTTCTTCACGTAAATCTCTAATTCTCTTATACATAACTGATTCACCTCAAAGCCATTATAACATAGCGAATATTTCGCTATTGACATTTAGCGAATATTTCGCTAAAATAATATTGGAGGTGATTTTAAGTGAGAATCATATAGAACTTATACTATGGAAATGAGCGGCCGTGTGAAACAATAGGATTGGACAGCGAATACTGGGAAAAACTGAAGCGGCTCATAGAAAAGTAAAAAGCTCTGTTCGCCTTGCTGCCGAAAGAAAACTGTGCTTTGCTGTAAAATTTTTCTAACAGTCTCTGGGAAATATGTTCCGACCAATGCTTGCATTCCTTTACCGCAGGTATGCGCATGGGGCTCCGTCTCGGAGCGCAGGGCCGGACGCCCAGGCGGGATTGCCGCATCCGGCGGCAGCTGCGCCAAAGATGGCGATCTGCTGCAGCACGGTAAGAAAAAAACGTGCGCCTGGGTGCAAATTCCTGCAGCCTGGCGCACGTTTTTCTTTTCTTGTATTGATTTGCGGGCAAAATGTAGGATTCCATGTATTTTATTTGCCACACACAGACGCCTGTGTTCACATAGGGCCTGCTTTTTTCTTACCGGTCTTGGCTTTTCCCTGCAATTCCGGCACAGGTTCCACATCATTTTTTTGTGAATGGTCTTGCGGGTTGCGTCCGCCGTGAATATCTCCTGGGCGGTATCGCCGCATTCCTTGTTTTGCCATGGTTATTTACTCCTTTTTGTATTGGGTCCCAGCGCCTCTTTTTTTACATTATAATGCTGATTTTGCGGCAGGACGCGCCCGGCGGCCTGTAGCTCCGCTTTGAACCCAGTTTGTTGTTTCCCCTGTTTGGATGGTTTCATGAATTGTCGCCTCCCGCTTTTAGTATGTACGCTCTGACACATTAATATCAAAAAAGACGTTACAAAAATTATTTTTTGTTTCAATTTTTCAAAACTACTTGCAATACGCCGCAGAACGTGGTATCATTAACGCATTGCCATGCTTTGATGGACTATTAATCATGATGCATGAAACGAGGGAGAAGACGTATGAAACTATCTTTTTCAGATTGCCATATTGTACAGGAAAATGGTTCCTCCGCACAAGGCATGACCGTTTCCTATAACAAAGAACAACAAGGCTATTCGTTTGTGCTGGAAAATCATTCCTGCAAACCACAAAAAATCAAAGAAGTCATACTGTATCACGGTTCTATGCCGTTTCCCGGACAGACAACTTTTTATGGCGAAGGCTACAGCAAGCTGTCGTTATATGCCGGCACGGTCACCAACCCGCGCAACATCACCAAATATGCTGACGCACAGCATTACAAGCTCCCGCAAAAGGATGGTTTTTTCACAGTCTACCATATGATTCGCTTTTTCCATGATCAGCAATATACTTTGCTGGGATTTTGCTCCTGCCGCCGTTTCGTGGGGGAAATCCGCTTCAATGAGCGAACTTTGGAAATCGCCCTGCAACTGGAAAATATTGAAATTGCCGCGGGAGAATCGTGCGTCCTAGAGGAATTTTTCTGCGGCTGCCATGAGAATCAGGCGGTACTAATGGCGCAGTTTGCATCGAAGATCCAAGCCTCCCATCCTAAGCTTCCTTTGCCTGAAAGGCCGACTGGCTGGTGTTCCTGGCAATGGTTTGGGCCACGGGTAACGGAAACAGATATTGTGAACAATATGCATGCGATACAAGAGCGACTGCCCAATCTGAAATACATACAAATTGACGATGGATACCAGGCTGCCATGGGCGACTGGCTTTCTGAATGCGATTCTTTTACCGATGTCAAACAGTTACTGCTGGATATTCAGGAACAAGGTTTTGAACCTGCCATTTGGGTGGCGCCTTTTATTGCAGAGGAAAAATCACAGCTATTTCAGCAGCACCCCGATTGGTTTGTCCAGGACGAAGCTGGGCAACCGCTTCCTTCTGACCGCTACTCGTTCGGTGGCTGGCGGTGCGGACCGTGGTACATGCTGGACGGCTCTCATCCCGAAGCACAGGCCTATTTGACACATGTATTCCGGACAATGCGGCAGAAGTGGCACTGCAAATATTTCAAGCTGGATGCCAACATGTGGGGCGCCATGCCATTTGGCCGCCGATATGATGTAACCGCCACGTGCGTGGAGGCATACCGCCAAGGGATGCAGGCCGTATTGGAAGGCGCTGGAGAGGATAGCGTCATTCTAGGCTGCAATGCACCCATGTGGCCCTCGCTGGGCGTTGTGAACAGCATGCGTGTCACGAACGACATTGCAAGGAATTGGAACCTTATCAAGGAGTTGGCACACACCGGGTTTTACCGCAGCTGGCAAAACGGAACGCTCTGGATGAACGACCCGGATTGTCTCATTTTGGAAAACAACCAGATCCGGATTGTGGCTCCAGACGGGCAACTCTTTGAAAACAAGACAGATGTGACAGAAAATGAATTTCATTTCCACGCAGCCTATATTCTGGCCTGCGGCGGCTTTGTCCTGCTGGGCGACGACGTATCCGCTATTTCGCAGCCCCACCTTGACATGATACAAAAAATTCTTGCGTTTCACGGTCCTGCCGCCCAATTTATGGACGACTCACACCGTGTAGGCAAAATTCCCACGGACAGCGGCATGCTGCTGTTTCTATTCAATTTTGACAACGCACCGCAAACTATCGATGTTTCCTTAGACGGTGCTTATCAAACCCTTGACTTTTGGACGGAGCAGCAAGAGGGATTGCAGGAAGACGCAATTTCACTGGTTCTGCCGCCGCATAGCGCAAAAGTGTTGGTCTGCACCAAAGTATGACCGCTTCTGGACGGTGCTTTATAGCATCCTGTAGTGTTACTTGAAAACAACTTTTTTACATAATAAAAGGAGACAAGGATTATGAGCCGATTAACCTATCGAAACAACCAATTTTTTCTGGATGGTTCCCCCATTCAAATTCATTCCGGTGCGATTCACTATTTCCGCACTCTGCCGCAGCAGTGGGAAGACCGTCTGCGCAAGCTCAAGGTATGCGGGCTGAACACAGTGGAAACCTATGTAGCCTGGAACCTATGCGAGCCGGAGGAAGGCCAGTTCTGTTTTGACGGCTTAGCGGACATCGGGCAGTTTTTACGTATTGCAGGAGACTTGGGGCTGCATGTCATTTTGCGGCCCGGCCCCTACATTTGCGCAGAATGGGACAACGGTGGCCTGCCTTACTGGCTTTCCAATGTGCCGGGGATTCGGCTGCGCTGTATGAACCAGCCGTTTTTAGACAAGGTGGATGCCTATTTTGACGCGCTGACTGAACAAATCCGCCCGTATCTAGCAGAAAACGGCGGCCCGGTGTTTGCTTTACAAATTGAAAATGAATATGGCAGCTATGGATCAGATAAGGAATATTTGGACTACCTGCTACAAGGCTGGAAACGGCGCGGCGTACAAGAACTGTTTTTCACCTCCGATGGCTGTGACCATCAACGTATCACAGGCGGCACAGTCCCCGGTGCACTGCCTACACTGAATTTTGGTTCCCGGCCCGATGTGAATTTTAACAATCTAATGGAGCGCT
>CALLNG010000129.1 GCA_938005345.1 uncultured Clostridia bacterium | reverse complement strand
CCAAATATATGGAATTTCGGCTTACAGTATCGCCGAGAAGTGGATTTCAAGAAACCTATACAGGCAGTGTGACTGGAACGCCAAGCAGCGCGGGTAGTGAAGGAACCATGACTTTTAACGAACTTCCTATGTGGGAGTTCTCTTATCCCGGTATTAATAACGGTACAAACGGAGAAATACATGCAGGGCAAGTTTTGCTCAAAGACGGGTATTTAACGTTCAAAAAAATATCGGACCGGCAGACGGATAATTATCAGGAATGTGTTGTGGGAATACGGCCGCTGAGCAATGCATCACCTGCGCAATCCCTGCAATCTGCTCATATAGCCTTTACGGCGAAAGTGGATAACGCAGGGACAGGAACCATGCGCTTTGCACCGCTGACGATAGACGGGAAAGCGGTATGCACGGTTATGTTAGACGCATCTGTAGATGTTGTTGATGTGATGTATGGAGAAACGGTTGATGGAGAAGTGGTAGAAACAAAGCAGAGGCTTTCCCATATCAATCCGGAGGCAGAACATTTGTATGAACTACAAATTCAGGAGGACGGAACCTTTGTATTGAAGGTGGACGGAGCCGCAATTCACACAGAAGCAGGAGAAATGGCAAGAAAATTTTTACCTGGAATCGCACAAGGCAGCCCATTGTCGCACGTAAAGGTATGGATCACCAATATAACCCATCAAAATATAGAGTTGGGAAAACTGAAAAATTTGTCCGTGACTAAAGTATGGCCCGTAGGAACATTAAAGCAAACCATTCAAGTGTCTGTCCACACAGGAGAAACACATACATTTGCTATGGGTGGAGTGAATACAACGAAATGGTATGAAATCAAATTTGATCCAGCGTTTTTTGATTTTGTACAGGCCCCTACACCAGCGGGCGTGACGATAGAAGGCGTAACGGATGGCAGTATCAAAATAATGTATACGGCAGTGCCACCGGACGTATTTGAAGGCATTTTATGCCGGTTCAATCTCATCGCTAAAAAAGATGGACAAAGTTCGGTTAGCATTTACGAAAGCGAGGTGGAATAACATGAATGTGAGAAAAAGATG
>CALLNG010000128.1 GCA_938005345.1 uncultured Clostridia bacterium | reverse complement strand
CCGGCCGGTACCGATAAAGGTACCAATTGTATCAAATGTATCAGAAAGACTGAAAGCAAAAATGGTAATTAATACCAACGGTATTTTTGCGATATCAGTAAATAACGATCCTAACCCCTCACTGGTAAAAATTGCACAAAACGTTGTAGGCAACTGCCGGCAAGCTTCTGTAAAGCTAATTGTTTCTGATGTTACTGTTACGCCCATTGGGATACCAATCAATGCCGTTACAATAATACCAATCAGAATGGCACCTTTTACTTTACATACCAGTAAAATGATTGTTAAGGCCAGACCAATGATAAACAGCCAGAATGAAGGCTGGTTTAAGGTGGCTAATGCCGGTACGCCTGAATCAAAGCTGATGATACCAACGTTGAGTAAACCAATATACGCAACAAAAATACCAATACCGCCGCCAATCGCATTTTGAAGGCTGCGGGGGATTGCTTTGATAATATACTTGCGAATTTTCGTAACGGTGATAATAATGTTAATTAATCCACAAATAAATACCATAGACAAAGCCTGCTGCCACGTAAACCCAAGCGTAAAGCACACAGTGTATACAAAAAACGCATTTAGTCCCATTCCTGGTGCTTGGGCATAAGGAACATTTGCAACTAATCCCATAATTAATGTTCCTACAATGGACGAGATAATGGTCGCTAAAAATACAGCACCCCATTCCATACCGGATTCACTTAATAACGTTGGGTTTACAGCAATGATATAAGCCATTGCAAAAAACGTGGTTAATCCGGCAACCACTTCTCGCCCTACTGTTGTCCCATTTTGCTTGAGTTTAAAAAAACTCCCCATAAAGATCACCTTCCCTTTTTTATTTTACCGCTCCCGCGGCTTGTGAACGCTATAGGAAGAAAGCCTTTTATTTGTGAGCAAAACAAGTATAATTAAAAGACTACTCTATTTTATCATACATCAAAACCAAAAGCAAGAAAATTCGCCAAATTTTGATAAATGAAATGGAGGAGTAAGAGAAAGCGGATTCTCACAATACACCGTCCAATGCGCCGTTGCATAGGGTGGAGGGTAGGAAAAAACGTAATATTGTATCAAAAAGCACGTTCATTTTTGGTGAGTTTCACTACTACCAGTTGAAATGGTTATCTGCTATAATGAAAGAAAAGATTTGTTTTGGAAGTATTATATTCATTATATTTCAAAGCTTTAATATTCAGCGTCTAGAATGATTTAGATAAACAGGGTTAACCAGTATGCGTGATATCAATGTGGCACAATGAAAGAATATAGGGCAAGCTATTCCGATAACAGGAGGTATGGGGCAGTGCTAATAAAAAATACCAAATACGATACTTCGCAGCGCATTCTCGCCACTTGGTTCATTGTGCTGATTGTTGTTCCGTACATTGTGCTCAATTTATTGCAAACATTTCTTTATATGAGCAGTATAAGAAGCGAAATCATTGGCGCCAACGAAGAAATCTTAGAACAGACTAACCTCAATGTGGAAAAGCAGGTTGACAAAATTAAAAATTTTCTGTATGCAGTGTCCGGCAGTGAGGAATTAAAAGAATTGATGGTAAAGAGTACCATGCAGAAATATAATTATGATTTTTTAGAAACTTATCAGAAGATGGGAACCGTCATATCTAACAATACCCTAGATGATTTAAAAATAAAAGGGATTGTGCTTGTGAACAACTATAACAAGATCATTACATATGGCGATTCCGGGTATGTGGATTTTGAAGAGGTTGACAATTCCGAATGGTATCGTGCGGCTCTCAATGCTGGTGGAAAATTTTGTTGGTTTACCAACCAAATCGAAAACGAAGATGGAACCCATGCGTTTAATTTGATTGCTGCAAAACAAATTTTAGATATAACCACATTGGAAAAAATAGGCATAATTTATGTGGAAGTGTATGGGGATTTTTTTGATAGCTTATCTTCTGCGGAAGCAGAAAATAGTATCCTCTATGTTGTTGATGAAAATAAGCGTCCATTATTACCGCTCGTGGAGAACGATACGGGGCAGGACAGTGGACTCATTTCGCGCTTCAATGAGTCCTTTCCTTATCAGCAGCACCGGTCAGGACAAGTGTACCGAGTAGATGGGAATTGGTATCTCACCATGGTATCTGGCAGCAATCATCATGGCTGGCAGGTTATCAAAGGAATTCCTATTATCCGGCTAATTGGGAAGCTGCTCATTGCCTGCGCGGTGGGAGCGGTGGTACTGTTAGCGTGTTTTGTACTCTTTTCCGTAATGTTTGTGATTCTTAATAGAAGAATTTCTCAGCCACTACAGCATTTGATAGGCTTAGTCAACGAAATCAAAGCGGATCCGGAGGCCAAGGTAGATTTGGGAAAATATCCGTGCTACGAAGTCATTCAGCTCAACTCTGATATCGTCACACTATTTCAGGAAAACGAAAAAATCAATCAAGAACTGAAGGAAAATACTTTTTCAAAATCCAAAATGGAACTGGAGAAACTGCAGGCAGAAATCAATCCTCATTTTATTTATAATACCCTTACCACCATCAAATATATGGCGCTGCAGAACCATCAAGTAGAAATCAGTAATATGATTACCGCACTGGTTAAAATTCTGCGCAGCACGGTGAACCGGGATGGGCAGTATGTGACGGTGGGTGAGGAATTTAGTAACTTACAACAGTATATTTATATTCAGCAGGTGCTCAATCAAGACCGAATCAAATTTGTCGTGGAGCAGGCAGCCGAACTGGACCAGTGCTATATGCCTAATTTCCTTTTGCAGCCATTAGTGGAAAATGCAATATTGCACGGACTCAATCCCAAGGGCTGTGAAGGAACGGTGTGGGTTACGGCGAGGCAACAGGATGATACGATGGTAATAGAGGTAGAGGATGACGGCGTCGGAATAGACGATCAGGCCCTGCAAGGGTTGCAGATGATCCATTCAAACAGCAGCGGACTTACCAACATCGCCCTGCCAGGTATCATAAAAAGAATCAAATTGTTGTATGGAGAAAAGGGAACATTTGAGATGAGTTCAAGGCCTGGTGGTGGCACCAAAATCACCATCGTTTTACCCATGCATTTTGATAAGTAAGGAGGTAGGCATTGCATGATTCAAGTTGTGTTAGTGGATGACGAGCCGTTCATGATAGAACTACTCAAAACCACCATTGCGTGGGAAGAATATGATATGAAAATAGCGGGCGTTTTTTATAATGGTCTGCAGGCACTGGCATTTATTCGTACCCATCAGGTAGATGCGGTAATTTCCGATATTAAAATGCCGGTTATGGATGGAAAGGAACTGCTGCGAGAGATCAAAAAAGTAAAGCCATCCATAGAATTCGTGGTACTCAGTGCGTACAATGAATTTCAGCTGGTACGGGAATTTTTTCAGATGGGCATTTTTGATTATATCACGAAAATTGATATAGATTCCCTACAGACGGCACAGGTATTGTCGCGGCTACGGCTGAGCGTGATGAAGAAGTCTGTTGGCAGCAACAAGGAGGCAGTGGTGGAATTTCTCCGCGCATCCGCGATCCAGCGGTATCCCAAGGCCGATAAAATGCAGTTTGTCCTATTCGACTTCATCCTATCGGATAAAACAAACTTGCCAAAGTTTCGAAAATTTACGAATTTTATACAAAATCAATATGAAGAAATTAGCTATGAAACGAGCCATGGCGATACCTTTCTGCTGTTGCGTCAAGGACCCGACTTTGCAAAGATGCTAGAAAGTATTAATACTCAACTTTACAAAGTACCTTTCAAAATTCTGGCAGGATACAGCAGGGTCAACTCTTTGGAAAAGTTAGACGATATGTTGGAAGAAGCGTGCAAAGGCGCAAACTTTTCCTTTTATTGCAAAGAGGAACGGGCAATAAATGCCCTTGATGTGCCGTACAGTTTGGCAGCGAAAGCAACTGAAATGGAAACGGTGGATCTGAACCGTTGTAAAGCGTTTTTTAAGGAGAATCTATCTAATACCAACCTATCCAGAATTATTGAACGTATGACGGTTTTCTTTGAAATCCACCGCACATGGAACTTGCCCTACACGGAACTGAAAGGCAAGGTAGCGGATTTGTTTATATACCTCAATCATCTGTTGCGAAACGCCGAGATAATTGACCGTTCGCTGGAGGAAAATACGCAATATATTGTCTCCATCATTGATGAAACGGATTCATTTGAACAACTGCGTTCCCTGATTTTAGAATACTTAGAAATTCTGCATACGAATCTTCAGCAGGAGGGATCCGATAAAATCATTGAACGAATCCGAATTTTTGTAGACCAGAATTTTGACCAAGATTTGAGTTTGAGAAGAATTTCCAAAGAATTCGGCATCAGCGAAAATTATCTCAGCCGGCTATTTACCAAGGAAAACCATATCACCTTTAAGCAATATGTCAAGACTCTGCGTATTGCCAAGGCCAAGGACTATTTGAGCAATACAACACTGCGCATTGGAGAAATCTGCGAGAAATTGGGATTTCACAGCGTGGAGCATTTTTCTAGGTTGTTCAAGTTGGAAACAGGACTCTCGCCGTCGGAATACCGCGCAGCAGGGAAGCAGCAGAAGAAGAAAAAATGAAGCAAACAGAAAAATAGGCAAGGAAGAACGATAAGGTAAACAAAAAATATAAGAAACGGACAGAAAAAAGCGCTGTTTCCGCGCAGTTTTGCATAGGGAAAACAGTGCTTTTTTCTGTGCTAAGAAGATAAAGATCCCTTCTAAAAGTCGGCAACAGGCCAGGATGAAAAATGTTATTTTCAACAAAATATCAAATTTGGAACAAAAAATATCATGTTATGTTGTGCAAAAGCATGGTAAAATAATTATCAGTAAATGAAGTCGGCGAAAACAGAAATATCACTACGATAAGGCTGAAGCCATGATACACTTTGCCGATTTCCAGTATACATAAAGGAGTGACGGGGGATATGTTTAGTAAACCAAACAGGATTTTTTCCATGCTGCTATGCTTAGCAGTGCTGTGTACATCTTTTGCGTTTCCGGTTGTGGTAACGGCAGTAGATCAGCTAGAAAACCTGGCACTTAGCAAAACTGTGAAGTCAAATCCAGGAGGGTTTGGCGGTTACGGTCCGGAAAAAGCAGTGGATGGGAATATGGTGACGTCCTACAATTCTCAGCCGGGTAGCGGTATCTATCAGGATAAACACTGGATTTATGTAGATTTACTGAAGGACAGCACAATACATTGCATAGATGTCTATACAGGAAAAGCGGGTTATGTATATGAGATATACTATCTAATGGACGGAGCGGATCCTGCGGCAGATATCTGGCGACAGTGCGAAGTTGCTGGACAGGAGACGAAGGATGAGGAAAACGGGGGATATAAGCTGCACTATGAGCCTTCGGAACCATTTATGGCGCGCTATGTGAAATTGGCATCCATTACGGAGGGGAGCGACACCCGTTCCAAACTCAAGGAATTGCAAGTTATGGGAACTGTGGAACTAGACCCGGATTTTCAGGCGGATATAGATGCAGTCACACTGGAAAGTATTTGCGGCGAACAAGATCCCATGGCGCTTGTGGAGAACATTACGCTGCCAACTAGAGGGGCGAAAGGTGCGGAAATTAGCTGGGAAAGCAGCAATGAAACGGCTATCAAAGCGGATGGCACTGTGACTCAGTCAGCAGATGAAGAACAATTGGTAACGCTGACAGCGACATTTACCAAGGATGGTTTTACCAAGAAAAAGACTTTCGTTGTAAAAGTAAAACAAATGCCATGGGATATTTTGCTGGATGCACAGCTTATCACGATGGAATTAATCAAAGGGGAAAACCGGCACTTGGCAATGGTAAAAGAGGACTTGACATTGCCCGTCGAAGTGGGTAGCAGAGGAACCCGGGTAGAGTGGAGTGCACAGTTCAAACATCTGCTGACAGAAATCACCATAGAAGAAATATTAACACTATCCGGTGACGAGATTGGCAAGATAACCCGCCCTAAAGAGGGGAAGTTCCCCATTACGTTAACTGCAAAACTAACCGGGATGGATGGGTCCATAGCGGAGCTTTCTTTTGATATTGTGGTTCAGGGAGAAGGTGTACCGCTGCCGGATCTGTCGGAAGAAGAGACCAGTAATCTGGCACTCTTTGGATCAGCGGTGGGCAATGGCAGTTGGTCTACAACGCCAGCAAAATATGCCAATGACAATGATATGAGTACATCTTTCGGATCGGCTTATCGACCGGAAGGTGTACCGACAATTTTATATATTAATTTAGGCAATGCGCATTATGTTAATAAAGTAAGATTATATAGCAACTCTAATACCACAGGATATACCTTTTCCTATTCTAACGATGGTGTGGAAGACGAAGATTGGATTACGCTGGGGAGTGTAAATCAGGGAGTAAATAGTCTCTACGAGATGGAATTTCCAACTATTGAGGCAAAATATGTCCGTGCAGTAGCGCATTCGACAGCTAATGTGTACATTCCAGAATTTGAAATTTATGGTGCTAAAATCCCGGAAACGGTACAGACAGATAATCTAACGCAAGGCTGCGAGGGAGGTAGCAGTCGGTATGAAGAGGAAACGCTGATCAGCAATCTATTTGACATGAATTTCGATTCCTACTGGCAACCAGTTGTACAGGGGGATAAACCGTCCTGGGCGATTGTGGACCTGGGCTATACCCGGTGGTTTACCGATATGGTTCTCTATGACGATTTACCAGAACATACCTATCAAATCTATGTATCAAACGATGCTAAGACATGGACACCGATAGGATCGCCATCCTTTATGGGTACAATTAGTGCGCCTTATGAAAAACGGCTGATTGTTGACCGTATGGAAGCACGGTATCTTAAAGTAGAAACAGAAGTGGGTATAGCACCCAAACTCTATGAATTCCAAGTCTATGACAATGTGAAGGGGCCAATTGATGACAACTTGGCTTTAAGGCAAAAGGTGACGGCTAGCGTGCCAGCATTAACCAGTGAAAACGCTGCATCAAAAGTGGTGGATAATGATGCGGCAACAGAATTTTTGACAGAACTTGGCGTTCCGTTTGATATTACGATTGATTTAGGCCAGACACAGACAGCGGATACAGTTGTCGTGCAGCCTGCCTCAAAAGGGTACATTTCCAAATATGGTGTGAGTGTAAGTGTGGACGGTACAGTGTGGACAGAAGTGACAGATGTAGCAAACAGAGAAGATAGAGCAAAAGTCTACACCTTTACCGCAGGCGAAATCCGTTATGTCAAAGTAAATGTCTATGAAATTGAGTCAACACCCTGTGGCTTTGCGGAAATTGGTGTCTACTGCAACAGAGCAAACGGCAGCGACGTGGACCAGACCTATGATACGCTTAGTGTACCGAGTGTAATTGATCCGGGATATCAGCTGCCAGTGACTGGAACTGGAGAAGCAGAAATTATGTGGAACAGCACAAATCCATCCATTATTTCCGTGCAAAACGGAATAACTATGATTGTACAACCGCAGTATGACACAGTGGTAACACTCACCGCGACCATCAGCGCAGGAGAGGAATCTCGGCAGAAAATATTCCGTGTGACTGTCCGTGGAACAGATGGAAACAAACCTTCCGGTGGCAGTAGTGGCGGTGGAGGAGGAAGTAGACCTTCCGGCGGCGGATCTGCTGTGGTTCCGCCTTCCGGCGGTATGACAAATCCGGATCCGGTGGAACCGGATAATCCATATAAACAGGAACTACAAGACCATTGGGGCGAAGAAGAAATCACCGTGTTGATAGAAAAAGGCGTGGTTCAGGGTGATGGAGTCAGCTTACATCTGTCCGATAGCGTGACACGCGCAGAATTTACGGCGATGTTACTTCGCATGTTTGGCATTGAAGACATATCTGCGACTGATATTTTATTCAATGACGTGACTGGAACCGAATGGTATGCGGATATTATGCGCACTGCATTTGGAGCAGGTATCATATCTGGTTATGACAATAGTTTGCGCCCAGAAGATACGATTACTCGGGAGGAAGCAGTCAAAATAGTAAACAATCTTTCCATTTATTTGGACAAAGAAATGTCAAAGGTAGAGCTGAACTTCCGTGATCGGGAGGAGATTAGCGATTGGGCACTGGATAGCGTGGAAAAATGTGTGGGAACCGGCATTATTGTCGGTGATGAAACGGGTGCCTTCCGGCCGCAGAGTCCGCTTTCACGGGATGAGGCGATGGTGATAATTTACCGTCTAGGCAACTACTTTTCGTATCTATAAAAGGGGGCGTAGCGTGTGTTTATAAAATGGGAAAAATTGTTGGTGGCGGTGTTGGCAGTGGGACTGCTCGCGGGGATGTTCCCCACGCTTGCCGCAGAAGTATCGCAACGGGCGCTGTTTGATGTGGTTTCCCTCGGTATTTTAGAGGGAGACGAAAATGGAGACTATCAGCTGGACAGCAAGGTAACCCGTGCGGAATTTGCAGCCATGATGGTTCGCACTTTGCACTATTCTAAGGAAGAAACCGGTTATTTTGGCTACGACGTGTTCACGGATGTACATGCAGACGATTGGTTTTATGACGAGGTAGCGATTGTGCATGCGAGCGGAATCATGCAGGGAAAACCGGGCAACGCTTTTGACCCCATGGCGGAGGTAACCTACAACGAAGCGGTGAAAACCATGGTAACCACGCTGGGGTTTGC
>CALLNG010000127.1 GCA_938005345.1 uncultured Clostridia bacterium | reverse complement strand
GAACCGGTTGTGGGAGAAGGTATGCCGCTGTCCGTCACCTTAGCGCCTGGTATCATTAGTGGGATTTTTGATGGAATTGAACGTCCGCTGGATATCATTGCGGAGAAAACAGGTGCCTTTATTGCAAGAGGCGTTGATGTGGATCAGTTGGACATGGAGAAAAAATGGGATACCCATGTGTTGGCAAAGGCTGGTGACACCGTTTCTGGCGGCAGCATCATTGCGGAAGTCAAGGAATCGGAACTCATTACGCACCGTGTTATGATTCCACCCTCTATGGAAGGTACGGTTGTGGAGGCCAAGGGAGATGGCAGCTATACCATTTGTGAACCCATAGTGACGTTGAAAAACAATAAAGGGGAACTGGTTGAGGTTCCTATGATGCAAAAATGGCCCATTCGGCAGGGACGGCCTTATCAAATGCGGCGTGCTATTGAAAAGCTACTGGTTACAGGACAGCGTGTCATCGATACCCTGTTTCCTATCGCAAAAGGCGGCACGGCGGCTATTCCAGGCAGTTTTGGAACAGGAAAAACCATGACCCAGCATCAACTTGCAAAATGGTGTGATGCAGATATTATCGTATACATAGGCTGCGGAGAACGGGGCAATGAGATGACACAGGTGCTGGAGGATTTTACCAAATTGGTAGATCCCAAAAGTGGACGGCCGCTTATGGACCGTACAATCATTATTGCTAATACTTCCAACATGCCGGTGGCAGCAAGGGAAGCATCTATTTATACGGGTATTACATTTGCAGAATATTACCGCGATATGGGCTATGACGTAGCCATTATGGCGGATTCGACATCACGGTGGGCGGAAGCACTGCGGGAAATTTCTGGACGCCTAGAGGAAATGCCGGCAGAAGAAGGATATCCGGCTTATCTGCCATCCCGGTTGGCACAGTTTTATGAGCGGGCTGGTTTGGTTGATAATCTCAACGGCAGCAAAGGATCTGTGTCCATTATCGGTGCTGTATCGCCGCAAGGAGGAGACTTTTCGGAACCGGTTACCCAAAACACCAAACGGTTTATCCGGTGTTTTTGGTCATTGGACCGTTCTTTGGCTTACTCCAGGCACTATCCTGCCATTAACTGGATTACGAGTTACAGTGAATATTTTGAGGAATTGGAATCCTGGTATGAACAACATGTGGGAGAAGATTTTTCTGACTGCCGCGGCCGGTTCATTCAATTATTGCAGGAAGAAAGCGACTTAATGGAAATT
The DNA here is from genome assembly GCA_938005345.1 of uncultured Clostridia bacterium. Lineage (GTDB taxonomy): Bacteria > Bacillota > Clostridia > RUG12999 > RUG12999 > JAAWTG01. The sequence goes on along the minus strand of CALLNG010000127.1, from coordinate 7,420 downwards.
GTAAAATTGATTGGAAGCGATGTGTTGCCGGACAGCCAGCGGCTGACATTGGAAATTGCGCGTGTCATCCGCGTGGGATATTTGCAGCAAAACGCATTTCATAAAGACGATACCTTTGTGCCGCTGGAGAAACAATACCAAATGATGAAAGTGATTTTGCACCTGTATGACGAGGCGAAAAAATTGGTAGAACTCTCTATGCCGCTTTCGGCGTTGCGGGATACTGGAATCTTTGAAAAAGTTATTGCAATCAAATATGATGTGGATAATGACCATTTGGAACAACTGCAGGAATATCATAAAGAAATTGATGCGGTCTGCGGCCGCTTAGCGAAAGAATATCAATCCTGATAGTCTGAAAAGAGGCGATAGAAAATATGGCGTTAGAATATATAGGCTTAAAAGAAATCAACGGACCGCTTGTCTCGATTGAAGGCGTGAAAGACGTTGCGCTGGATGAAATGGTAAATGTGGTACTGAGTACAGGGGAAAAACGGCTGGGACAGGTTGTCACGGTGTCGCGGGATAAAGCAGTCGTACAGATGTTTGAAGGCAGCAGCGGATTGTCGGAAAACAACGTAGTGTCCCATTTTACGGGACATACCATGGAACTCGCAGTATCGCGGGAAATGCTGGGCCGCGTATTTGATGGTGTAGGGCGGCCTATTGATGGGTTTGGTGAAATTTTTCCGGAAGAAAAAATTGATGTCAATGGCAGTCCGATGAACCCAGTTTCCCGCCGGTATCCCAGAGACTTTATTCAAACCGGAATTTCCGCGATTGACGGGTTGTCCACACTGATTCGAGGGCAAAAGCTGCCCATTTTTTCAGGGAGCGGCTTGCCACACGACAATTTGGCAGTTCAAATTGTTCGTCAGGCAACACTAACTGGTGGGAAGAATGAAGATTTTGCTGTCGTGTTTGCGGCAATGGGCGTAAAACATGATGTAGCAAACTATTTCAAACGGAGTTTTGAGGAAAGCGGGGCGCTGGAACGGGTCGTTATGTTTATGAACCTATCCAATGACCCTGTGGTGGAACGTATTATCACACCACAGTGTGCGCTGACAGCAGCAGAATTTTTGGCATTCAAACACAATATGCATGTGCTGGTCATTTTAACTGATATGACTTCCTATGCCGAGGCACTGCGTGAGATTTCGTCGTCAAAAGGAGAAATCCCATCTAGAAAGGGATATCCGGGTTATTTATACAGCAATCTAGCCGCCTTGTATGAGCGGGCAGGTATGATTGAAGGGGCAGAAGGCTCTGTGACCCAAATTCCGATTCTCACCATGCCAAATGATGATATCACGCATCCAATTCCTGACTTGACGGGATATATCACCGAGGGACAAATTGTTTTGGACCGGTCGTTGCACTTAAAGGGAATTTATCCACCTGTATCGGTTTTGCCGTCTTTGTCGCGTTTGATGAAAGACGGGATTGGAGAAGGGTATACCAGGGAAGACCATCCGGAATTGTCCAACCAGCTCTTTGCAGCATACTCCAAAGTAAGTGATGCGCGTGCCCTAGCTTCCGTTATTGGGGAAGAGGAGCTAAGTGAAACGGACAAACAATACATGGAGTTTGGAAAAGCGTTTGAAGAGCAGTTTGTGGGTCAGAAGCGGTTTGAAAATCGGCCTATTGAAAAGACGCTTTCGATGGGATGGGAATTGCTTAAATTGTTACCCAAGTCAGAGTTGGATCGTATCAGCAAAGAAATGATGGAAAAATATTATCGCGATTAGGCATTAGCAAAAGGGGACAAAAGAGATGGATACGTACCAGACAATACAACAGCGCCGCACCATCCGACGTTTTGGGCAGCAGCCGCTTACAGCGGAACAGTTGCGCCGGTATGTTGATGCGGCGAGACTTGCGCCTTCCGGTGCCAATCTCCAGCCGCTGAAATATGTGATCATTCAGAAAAAAGAAATAGTGGATCAATTATTTGGTCTTGTGCGCTGGGCTGCCTATTTGGCGCCGGAAGGTACACCGGGGCCAGGAGAACGTCCCACCGCATATATTGCGCAAATCGTGGATTTGAAAATTAAACAGGCGGGATACGAGCTGGATGCGGGTGCAGCCATGGAAAACTTGTTGCTGGCAGCAGAGGCAGACGGCATAGGTTGTTGCTGGATGGGCTCTGTAGACTATGTACGAGTGAGTGAATTGCTCGGATTAAAGGAGACAGAAAAATTGATTGGCGTTGTGTCCATGGGGATGAAAGCGGAACAGCCAGTGGAGGATTCATGGCAGGGCAGCGTGAAATACTATAAGGATAGTAACAGTGTGCTGCATGTACCCAAACGCCCGCTGGAAGAGGTAATTTTGAGGGAAATGTGATAGAAAAGTAGGGTGAAGGCTATGGAAACCATGATGTTTGCGACCAAAGGGAACTTAATTCTAGCAAAAAATACGCTGCGCTTGTCAAAGCAGGGGTATGAATTGTTGGATAAAAAGAGAACTATTTTGGTCAATGAAATGATGTCGCTAATGGGGAAAGCCGATGCATTGCAAAAAAAGATTGACTCCACCTTTCGGGAGGCTTATGAAGCGTTGCAGCAAGCCAACATTACAGAAGGTATTATGCATGTGAAACAGTTGTCACGCGCAGTGCCGGTTCATAACGAAATGCGTATCAAAATGCGAAGCGTGATGGGAGTGGAGATTCCGCAGGTGGATGTGCATGGAGAGTATGCAAAGCCAACCTATGGATTTATGGGAACTAGTATGAAGCTAGATAAAGCAAAGCAGCATTTTGATGATGTGCGGATTTTAACGGAACAGATGGCGGAAGTGGAAAATGCTATTTACCGGCTAGCGACGAATATCAAAAAGACACAGCGGCGGGCAAATGCGCTGAAAAATATTATTATTCCACGCTATGAAGCGATTGTAACGGATATCACTAATGTGTTGGAAGAAAAGGAACGGGAAGAATTTACCCGGTTGAAAGTCGTAAAACGAAATAAATTGAAAAAGAAAAAAAGCATATCTTAAAAATTAGTGTTTGATTTTTCCATGTCAAATAATATCACAATGTTATTTGATGTTTTGGCGCCTGAATTATTCTATGGCGATATAAAAAGATATGAGCAAAAATAAAAAGATACCATGTTTATACTAAAGAAATGGGCAAGTTAGAAATCTCTGGGGGTGGTATTGTGGTTAGAGAAATCAATGAAAATGAATTGGATGATTTACTCAATCTATATTTGCATTTGCATGAGGATTCCATACCAGAGATGACGGAAAACTTAAAAGAGACATGGAACATGATTGTCAACGATAACAACCATCATATCGTTGTGAATGAAATAGATGGAAAAATTGTTTCGTCCTGTGTATGTGTTGTGATTCTTAATTTAACGAGAAATATCAGACCATACGCAATTGTCGAAAATGTTGTGACGCATGCTGATTATAGAGAGAAGGGACACGCTACAGAATGCCTAAACTATGCAAAGGCAATAGCGGAAGAAGCCAATTGCTATAAAATGATGTTATTGACTGGTTCAAAAAAGGAGTCAACATTAAGATTTTATAAGAATGCTGGGTACAGTAGTTCTGACAAGACAGCCTTTGTTCAATGGTTATAGTATAAATCAATATTTGATTGAAGGTAGCGGCATGTTTCTAACAAATAACTTATTACGGTTATAAGACGATGTTGTCTATTAAATCAATAAAAAAATAGAGTGACAAAACGCCGGACTCAGGTATTTGGGTCCGGCGTTTTGTCTATTTTTGGAACATAGGGTGATTCCATATAAAAGAAAAAATAAATCAATTTTGCGAAAAGATATCACAGGGTCATTACAAATCTATTAAAAGAATGTTGCATAACCCCTCCACTTTATACCACTCTGTTTCATTTTGATTACAGGAAGCCAAAATATAACTATAAAATACAATAATTAACAAATATATTCAAAAAATAGATAGTATAGAGGGGTTTTAAGAAATTTTGTGCAATTTTGCACGAAAAATGCGAAAAAATTTTAGTAAAAACACTTGCATTTTTCTAAAAAATAAGGTAAAATTCTAATATAGTGGTTTGAAGTGGAGGAAAGTGGAGGATTCGTGGAGAACCATAGTGACAGAAAAATGAAAATGACATATCAAATTGAAGGACAAGCAAGGAGGTGTGATGAATTATGTTCATGGGAGAATATACACATGGCGTGGATGAAAAGGGACGATTCATCATGCCTTCTAAATTCCGGGAAAAGCTTGGCAAAGAGTTTGTCATCACGCGCGGCGTGGAGTGTTGTCTGCATATTTATACGAAAGCGGAATGGGACGCGCTTGTCATGAAACTTGAGGCGCTTCCCGGCAACAAAAAGAGTACGCGTGATTTAAAGCGGTATTTGCTTGGTGGCGCAGTGGAATGCGAAATTGACAAACAAGGCCGTTGTTTGATTGCGCCGAAGCTTCGGGCTTTTGCAAAAATCGGTCCGGAAGTGAAAATCGTTGGGATCGGCAGCACGCTGGAAATTTGGGACAGTGGTGTCTGGGAAGAATACAACAGCCAGGAGGATTTGGACTTGGAAGCAATGGCAGAAAGCTTGGGGCTGGACATTCCCATGTAACTGGCAGATGGGGGTATAAAGAAAGGAAATGTGTTATGGAATTTTACCATGTGCCGGTTCTGTGGAGTGAGACTTTGGACATGCTTCAGGTGCATGACGGAGGCATATACGTTGACGGTACCTTACGCGGTTGTGGGCATGCGAAGGAGATTTGCCGTCGTATGGGCAGAGGGATGTTCATTGGAATTGACCGGGATGAAGAAGCTATCCAAAATGCAAAAGAACGGTTGAAAGAATACCGGGAGCAGGTTATTCTCGTCCACAAAAACTATGCGGATATCAAAGCAATTTTGCAGGAACAACATGTGGAGGGCGTGGATGGAGCGCTGTTGGATTTGGGTGTATCGTCTTATCAATTGGACAATGGAGAACGTGGATTCAGTTATATGCATGATGCGCCGCTTGACATGCGAATGAACAGACAGGATAAAAAGAGTGCTTATGATGTCGTCAATGGTTATGCAGAGGAAGAACTGGTGCGTGTCATCCGGAATTGGGGCGAGGAGCGATTTGCTGGTTCTATTGCGCGTACTATTTGCCGGGAGCGGCAGATAGCACCCATACAGACTACCTATCAGCTCCGCGACATTGTGAAACAGGCAATTCCTGCAAAAAACCGTAGGCAGGGGCCACATCCTGCTAAACGGACTTTTCAGGCGATTCGCATTGAGGTTAATCAGGAACTCGAAAAATTGCAACAGGCATTGCGGGATATGTTTGACATTCTGAGACCGGGTGGTATTTTAGCCGTCATTAGCTTTCATTCGCTGGAGGATCGGATTGTCAAAGAAGTATGGAGGGAACTGAGCGAAGGATGTACTTGTCCAAAATCATTTCCAGTATGTGTGTGCGGGAAACGGGCTTTGGGTGAGCCGATAACAAGAAAACCAATACAAGCAGGAGAAGAAGAGCTGCTGCAGAATCCCAGGGCGAGAAGTGCTAAACTTCGGGGGATTCGCAAGTTTTAGCAAAACAAAGGATAATAGGGGGCATAAAGGATGCAGGATAATTTAGCCAGACCATTGGCACAACCAAAATATGAGCCGCGGACGAGAGCTGTGCCGGTACGCAAAACTCAACCTAAAAAGAAACATAAATTTCGTTGGAGTATTGTATTCGTTGGTATGATTTGTTTTGGACTCAGTATGGTCATGATTCAGAGGTTTGCTTATTTGAATGAAATAGACCAAGAAATTGCTGCATTACAAAAACAGATTTTTTTGCTGGAAGCAAGCAATGAGCAAAAAACGCTGAAATTAGAAGAAGTCCTGGACCCTAAAAAATTAGAAGAAGTAGCAACACAACAGCTAGGCATGAGTAAACCAACAAAAAACCAGGTTGTTTATGTAGAGGTGAACAACCAAGACAGTGCAGAAATTTTACATACAGAGAAAGAAACCGGACTTATTAGCGGAATGATACAAAGCGTCAAGACCTTTTGGAATAAATATATTGTCTCATAAATACACATAGGAATAGGAGAATCTGTAGAAGCTGTGTGATGGATAAAGAAGGTGATAGGGTGGCAAAAAAACAAAATGGCAATGTCATGAAACAACGCGTAATATTAATGACGGTCATCACCGCGACCTTGCTGACAGCATTGGGAGGCCGGACGGCATATTTGCAATTTGTGCGCGGCCAAGATCTAAAACAGCAGGCGTTAGACCAGCAGACACAGGAAAAGGAAATCACGCCCAAACGGGGCACGATTTATGACAGAAACGGAAAAGAGTTGGCAGTAAGTGCCAACGTGGAAACCATTGTAGCGGATCCAAGTGCGATTCGTGAAAATGGCAATACGGAGGATGTGGTGCAGACGCTCTCTTCTATTTTGCAAATGGACCAGGAAAGCATCCGCACCATTTTGAATAAAAATAGCCGTTTTGAATATGTGAAGAAACGGGTAGAGTCAGAGCCGGCCAGTCAGATTCGGAAGTATATCAGCGGAACCGATGAAAACGGCAATGAGCTTTCCAAAGAGGAAATGAAAGGCCATGATTTAACTGGAATTTCCATGGTAGAAGATACAAAGCGGTACTATCCCTATGGTAGTTTTGCCTGTCATGTCATCGGGTTTACAGGCGCGGATAACCAGGGGCTAGAAGGCCTAGAAAGTATTTACGATAAATATTTGAAAGGTACTAGCGGAAAAGTTGTAAAAGCGGGAAACAACCGTGCCACGGCGCCGTTTGAATATGAAAAATACTATGGTGCAGAGGATGGGAACAGTCTGGTGCTAACAATCGATGAAACCATCCAACATTTTGTAGAAAAGAATCTCGAACAGGCGTGCATTGATAATAAAGTAAAACAAGGTGCCTGTGCCATTGTAATGCAGCCGCAGACGGGAGAAGTTTTGGCACTGGCTAATTATCCTAATTATGATTTGAATAATCCACGGCAATTGGTGGACCAGGAGTTGCAGCAGCAGCTTGAGCAGTTGCCAGACGAAGAGTATAATACGCGCATGGCAGAAGAACTGCAAAAAATGTGGCGTAACAAAGCAGTTGTGGATACCTATGAACCGGGTTCTACCTTTAAACTCATTACAGCGGCAATTGCTCTGGAAGAAAAGGTGACAACGTTGCAAGATGTCTATAGCTGTCCGGGATACAAAGAAGTTGGCGGTACCAAAATCCATTGTTGGCAGACAGCTGGACATGGAACAGAAACGTTTCTACAGGGGTTAGTAAATTCCTGCAACCCAGTTTTAATGAGTGTTGGAGAAAAAATCGGCCCGGAAGAATTTTACCGGTACTATAAGCTATTTGGATTCCGGGAATTGTCAGGATTTGATATGCCAGGTGAAGCAGTGGGAT